>JAJYAR010000242.1 GCA_021779435.1 bacterium | reverse complement strand
GGGAGATGGAGATCCGGTGGCCATCCGGGGAGCGGCAACTTTTGCGGGACGTGCGCGGCGACCGCGTGATTGTGGTGAAGGAGCCGGCGGAGTCAGTTAGCGATGAAGTAAAGGATGCGAGATAATACGGTCTCCCGGGTTTTCATGAGGCTGGCGCGACTAAGTACGATCTGGCTCCCGTGGAGCGCCGCGCTGGCGGGGGCGGTGCTACCTTCCACGTGCAAACCCTCGGCGGAAGCCGCGGCAGCGCTTCAGTCAACTCCGTCAGCCCGGGTTCTGGACGCGGTTGGCGCGTGGTTTGCGCAGCAAGGGGATCTTGCGTGCGCGGTATCGGCATTTGAGGCGGCGGCGCGGGTTGAGCCTTCCTCGGCGGAGGCGCATCACGACCTGGGCGTGGCGCGGGTGCGGATGAACCAGCTTCCGGCGGCGGCCGAAGAGTTCCGGGCGGTGGTGAAGCTCGCGCCCGGCGATGCGCGAGCACACAATTCGCTGGGCGCGGTTCTGCTCGATCTGAAGCAGATCGAGGAGGCGCAGGTGGAGTTTGAGAAAGCGCTGCGGATCGATCCGAAGTCCGTTTTCGCGCTGGACCATCTTGCGCAGGCTCTGTCGGCGGGGCGGCGGTACAAGGCGGCGATCGGGTATTGGAAGCAGGCGCTGGCGCTGGAGCCCGGGTCCGCAGATATGGCGCTGTCGCTGGCGATCGCGACGTACGAGGATGGGGATGCGAAGGACGCGATCGGGATGCTGACCGATCTTCTTCGCACGCACCCCGGGATGACGGAGGCGCACTTCAACCTGGGCAATATCTACGCGCAGCAGGGACGGTTTCGGGAAGCGGCGGACGAATATGCGGCGACAGTGAAGCTGGACCCATCGAAGCGGGAAGCGTCGCTGGCGATGATCACGGCGCTGACATCGGTGTCGGATTATCAGGACGCTCTCGGGCCGGCGCAGGCGTATGTGAAAGAGCACCCGGCGGACGCGGAGGGCCACTTGTTGCTGGGGGCGGTGCTGCGCGGGCTGGGAGAGTACGAGAAAGCGGAGCCGGAACTACGCCGAGCGGTGGCGGGCAAGCCGGAGGACGCGCAGGCGCAGTACGAGCTGGGCTTCGTGATGGCGCGGAATGACAAGCCGAAAGAGGCGCTGCCGCATTTGCGGAAGGCGGTAGAACTGAAGCCTACGGATTCTTCGGCGCAGTTTCAACTGGCTACGGTTCTGCGGACGCTGGGCGATGAGGCGGGTGCGGCGAAAGCGGCGGGGGTTTTCCGGAAAGAGAAGGAAGATTCGTTCAAGGAGAACCAGGTTGCGGCGCAGGGGAATCAGGCGAATGAACTTTTAGAGTCAGGACAGGCGGCCAAGGCGGTTGAAGTTTACCGGCGGATGATCGAGATGGAACCGGGCAACGCGCACACGGAATACAACCTTGCGATCGCGCTCGATGCGGCGCACGACAGGGCGGGGGCGCGCGAGGCGCTCCAGCGGGCTCTGGCGATTGATCCGAAGATGGGCGAGGCGCTGGGGGAACTGGGGCGGTACGATCTCGAGGCGGGGGACGCGGCATCGGCGGAAAAGCTGTTGCGCGAGGCGATCGAGGCGGATCCGCAACTTGCGCCGGCGCGGGGGAACCTTGCGGTGATTCTGGCGGCGAAGGGCGATAGCAGCGGAGCGGAAAAGGAGTTGCGCAAGGCGATCGAGGACGATCCGAACTACGCGCAGGGGCATCTGAACCTTGGCCTGATTCTGGCGCAGCAAGGCGACTTTGGGGCGGCGGAGGCCGAGTTGGAGCGAGCGCTGAGCCTGGCGCCGAACGATGTGCGGATTCTGTCGGCGGCGGGGAGGGTGAAAGCGCGTGTAGGGAAGAGCGCGGAGGGGATAGCGCTGCTGAGGAAGGTGACCACACTCGCGCCGGGAAGGGCGGCGGGGCATCTGGATCTGGCGATCGCGCTGGCGGGGTCTTACAATTTTCCCGAGGCGCTGACGGAAGCAAAATTGGCGACGAAACTCGCGCCGGATTCGGCGGCGGCGCATTTCAACCGGGGGCGGATCGAGTTTGATCTTGGCAAGATTTCGGAAGCGCGGCCCGACTTTGAAGCCGCGGCGCGGCTGGGACCGAAACTGGCCGAGCCACGATACTACCTTGCGGCGATCGCCAAGCAGCAGGGCGACTACGCGGCGGCGATTCCGCTTTTGGAGACAGTGGTGAAACTGGAGCCGCGCAACGCGCCGGCCTGGTACTCGCTGGGGCAGTGTTTGGAACACGAGGGCAAGACGAAGGAAGCGATCGGGGCGTGGAAGCGGACGATCGGCGTGGATCCGGAGTACAGCCAGGCGCTGTGGAGTCTGGGGCGGGCGCTGCGGCCGACGGATCCGGCGGAAGCCGACCGGCTGATCGCGCAGTACTCGGCGGTGCTGAGGAAGCGGCGGATTGTGGACCGGGCCGCGACGCTGGAAAACGACGCGGTGGCGTCGATGCGGGCGCACGATTTGCCGGAGGCGGCGAGGCAATTGAAAGAGGCCATCGGCATCTGCGGGGATTGTGCGGCGAAGGCCGAGTTGTACAAGAATCTTGGTCTGATCGATTGCCAGGCCGGGAACATCAAGGATGGGGAAAGGGCATTGCTGACGGCGAAGACATTGAGACCGTCCGATCCCGACATTGCGCGCGCACTTGTACTGATCGAGCAGGCGAGGAGCGGGCAAGCGCCGCCGCCGGGAAGGGCTCCTTAGTGCGGGTGCGCAGCCGGGCCGCGGCGGCGCTGGCCGGTGGTTGTGCCGTCATTTTGTTTGCGGCGAAGGTTTTCTCTCAGATGGCTTCGACGGGGGCGACGGATCAGCCGGTGCGTCCACTCCCGCCGGGAATGCACGCACCGTCGGCCGATTTCCGGGACGTGGCCGCGGAGGCGGGGCTGAGGGCGGAGGTGATCTCCGGCGAACCGGACCAGTCCTATATCGTCGAGAACACGGGCACGGGAGTGGCGATTTTCGATTATGACAACGACGGGCTTCCGGATATTTTTCTGCTGCAGGGCGACCGGTTGCAGCCGGGCGGGGCGACGCTTGCGCCACACCTTTACCACAACCTTGGGGGACTGCGCTTTGAAGACGTGACGGCGAAGGCGGGGATTGGGCACACGGGTTGGGAGCAAGGGGTGTGCGCGGGGGATCCGTTTAACGAAGGGCGCGTGGACTTGTTTATCGGGCAGTGGGGCCACAACGTGTTCCTCCATAACTTGGGCGACGGGAAGTTTCGCGACGAAGCGCGCGAGCGGGGCCTGTACCGGGAGAAGCCGCGGTGGAGCACGGGCTGCGCGTTCATCGACTACGACCGGGACGGTTATCTGGATCTGGTGGTGGCGAACTATGTGGATTTTGACGCGCAGTCCACGCCTCGGCCGCGGGACAAGAGCGGGTGCAACTGGAACGGCGTGCCGGTGCCCTGGTTTCCCCGAGTTGTGAAGGGCGAGACGATGACGCTGTACCACAACGACCGTCATGGGCATTTCGTGGACGTGACGAAAGAGGCGGGGGTGGAGACGCCGCCGGAGTATTACGGGTTCACGGTGCTGACGGGGGACTTCGACAACGACGGCTGGCCGGACTTTTACGTGACGTGCGACTCGACGCCGAGTCTGTTCTATCACAACAAACGCGACGGCAGGTTCGAGGAGACGGGCATGATGAGCGGCCTTGCGGTGAACGAGGACGGGCGGGAACAAGCGGGCATGGGGGCGACGGCGGGCGACTACGACGGCGACGGGAAGCTGGACATCTTCAAGACGAACTTTTCCAACGACACCGACACGCTCTACCGGAACCTGGGCGGCGGGAACTTCGCCGACGTCACCAGCCGCGCGGGACTTGCGGTTCACACGCAATATGTGAAGTGGGGGACGGCGTTCGTGGACTTCGATAACGACGGACGGCCGGACCTTTTTGTGGCGGACGGCCACGTGTACCCATTTATCGACAGCTACCATCTGGGCGAGCATTTCAAACAGCCGCGGCAACTGTTCTGGAACCGGGGCGACGGGCAGTTTTACGACATGTCGTCGACCGGTGGGCCGGGAATCACGGCGCTGCATTCTTCCCGGGGTATCGCGGTGGGAGACCTAGATAACGACGGGTCGGAGGAGATCGTGGTGGTGAATCTGTTCGAGCCTCCGTCGCTGCTGAAGAACTTTGCTCCGCGGGGCAACGCGCTGGCTGTCCGGCTGGTGACGGCATTGGGCCGGGACGCGATCGGGGCGCGGGTTACATTGAGCGCGGACGGGCATAAGCAGATCGACGAAGTGCGCAGCGGGGGGTTTCACATCTCGCAGGGGGATTTCCGTGTGCACTTCGGACTGGGCCGCGCGACGAAGGCAGACCTTACGATCCGATGGCCGGAGGGGGCGATGGAGACGTTGCACGACGTCGAGGCGAACGAGTGGATTGTGGTGCGGGAGGGGAAAGGGATCGTCGAGCGGCACGGGTTCGAGACGGGTTCGCGGTAATGCGGGAGGGGGCGAAGCGGCGGGCGGGGCTGGCCTTGCTATAAAGGACGGGTGCTGCTGAGCGATTACGCGCCGCGGGCGCCGGAGATCCGGTGGCTGCTTGATTCGAACCCGGCGATGCGGTGGCAGGTGATGCGGGACCTCACGGGCAAGGGTTCGGAGGGGATTGCGGCTGAGCGGGCCCGCGTGGCGAAGGAGGGTTGGGGAGCGCGGCTTCTGGCGCGGCAGTCTTTGGCCGGGAACTGGGGCAGGTCGAAGGAGGGTCCGGGGTGGCTGGTTACGCTGTACAGTCTCGTGGTGTTGAAGGACCTGGGGCTGGAGGCGGCGAGCGGGGCGGCCCGGAGGACGATCGGGCGCGTGGATAGGAAGCTGGTGTTCAAGCCGCTGAAGAACCGGCCGTTTCTTCAGGGCGAGACGGAGCCGTGCATCAATGGACGGATTCTTGGCGTCGGCGCGTATTTCAAGGGACCGAACGACGAACTGGCCGAGCGGCTACTGGGGGAGCAGCTTGAGGATGGGGGCTGGAACTGCGAAGCGCCGAAGAGCCGGCGTTCTTTGTTCCATACG
>JAJYAR010000241.1 GCA_021779435.1 bacterium | reverse complement strand
GATTTCCTGGTGCGCGATGTTGACGTCGCCGCACAGGATGACCTCGCGGCCGCGGGCCCGCAGCGCCCGCAGATGAGGAAGAAACCCGTCGAGAAAGCGGAATTTCGCCGCCTGACGTTCCGGCGAACTGGATCCCGAGGGGAAATAGGCGCTGATGACCGTTGCATTGGCGAATTCCGCCTCGACGTAGCGGCCTTCGCGGTCGAACTCGGCATTGCCGAATCCGATTTGTACGCCGCGCGGGGCGGCTTTGGCGATCAGCGCAGTGCCGCTGTATCCCTTTTTTTCGGCGAAGTGGTACATCGCATGGCGGGATTCGGGCCGGAGCAGCGCCTCGGGAAGGTCCGCCTCCTGCGCCTTCACCTCCTGCAGGCAGAGGATGTCGGGGTCCGTCCGGGCGATCCAGGGCAGGAGACCTTTGGTCACCGCGGAGCGCAGGCCGTTGACGTTGCAACTGACGATTCGAAGCATGGCTTTTTTCCGGGAAGCCGTCGGTCCATGCCTTGCGGTACGCTCCGATCTGACGGCAATCAGATCGGAGGATGGAGAGCGTGCAAGAGCGGTCCGAGCGGTTTATCGAGTTCGCCCTGGGGGCGGGCGTTTTGTCCTTCGGCGAGTTCACCACCAAGAGCGGGCGCAGGACGCCGTATTTCTTCAATGCCGGCCGTTTCGACCACGGGGCCAGCCTGCGGCAGCTCGCGGGATTCTATGCGCAGACGATCCTCGCCGCGCGGGCGGAGGGCCGGATCGAATTCGACATGCTGTTCGGCCCGGCGTACAAGGGAATTGCCCTGGCCGCGGCCACCGCGATGGCCTTGGCCGAATCCGGCCTCGACGTGCCGTTTTCGTACAACCGCAAGGAGGCAAAGGATCACGGCGAAGGCGGCGTGCTCGTCGGCGCGCCCTTGCGCGGGCGGGTCCTGATCATCGACGACGTGATCACCGACGGTGCCGCGAAGCGCGAGGCGGTCGAGCTGATCCGGGCCCACGGCGCGCAGCCCGCGGGGGTGGTGATCATGCTGGACCGCAAGGAACGCATCGGGAGCGACGCGGCGCTGTCTTCGGAATCGGCGGTGCAGGCCTTCGAGCGCACGACCGGGACGCCGGTCATCTCGATTGCCGGCTTCGACGACCTGTTGCGGTTCCTGCACTCCGGTTCGGCGTTTGCACGGTCGGCGCGCGAGGTCCTGCCGGCGCTGGAGCGCTACCGGGAGCGGTATGGGGTATAGGTCCTGGCGCGCGCCCGTCGCCGCCGCGCTGTGCGCGGCGGCGGCTGCGCACGCGCAGATGTACATCTGCACGACCGGATCCGGTCAGATGTTCACCGGCGACTATATCCCGGCGGCCTGTCGCAATCACGAGATCCGGGTGCTGAATCCGGACGGTTCCGTACGCGAGATCATTCCCGCGCCGCTTACCCCGGAACAGAAGAAGGCGCAGGAAGCCGCCGACGAAGCCCGGCGAAAACAGGAGGAGGCCCGACTCCGGCGGGAGCGGAAGGATCGCGCGCTGCTCACGACCTATACCAGCGTTGGGGATATCGAAGCGGCGCGCCGGCAGACCTTGGTCGGCTTGCAGGCGACCATCCAGCGGGCCGATGCCGCGATCGCGCAATATGAGCGCGAACGCAAGCGGCTCGACGAGGACGCCGAGTTCTACCTGCATCACCCGACGCCCGCGCGCCTGCAGGAGGAGTTCCAGGATAACCGCATCCTCCTGCGCCAGCAGCGGCAGGTTCGCGATCGGGCGCAGGCGGAGATCGAGCGGGTGAACCAGCAGTTCGATGCGGACCGGCAACGCTATATCGAACTGCAGGGCGGATCGGCCGCGGCGGCGGATCCGGCCGGCTCCGCCAACGGGTACTGAAGAACTGGCGGATCCGGCGGCGGATTCCCGGTGGGCCGGACAACTCTGTTTTCCCGGAGGGCGATGACGTGTCGATCGTGGTGTTCCGTTCCCGTGCCGCTGGCGAGATCGTCATGATGGGCGATACCGCGCAGCGACTGCTCGCGCTGATCGGCAAGCCGATGGCCGAGCGCGGGGTGATCCCCGCGGATCAGATCGCGGACGCGATCGAGCGCCTGACCGGGGCGGTCGAGCAGGAAAAGAGGCTCGGCGGCACCCGGCAGGAAGAGGGCGGCACGGGGGACGGCGACCTCGCGGCCGAACCACCCGTCGGCTTGGCGCAGCGCGCATTCCCGCTGGTTGCGATGCTGCGCGCGGCGCAGCGGTCCGGCGCCGACGTCACCTGGGGGGTGTAGGGAGGCGTTGTTCCGCTCCGATTGCGGGCGCCGCCGGAACCTCCGCGCCGCCATCGATCCGGCTTTGCCGAGCGGGCGACTTCCGCTCCGGCTGGGTGATCAGCAGCCCTGAGATCCACCCCGCGAAGATCGCTGCCACGAGCATCGGGCCGCCCCCGACGATGCCCGATACGAGCAGGGTTTCGCTGAAACAGCGCATGGCCTCTCCGTCCCCGCACCATGCCCAGGTGATGAGCGCCGATACCGAAAGCCAGCTCAGCAGCGCGATGAGGATGCCGCGGGATATCGATTCCGTGATGCGACGCACCTTCTTCTTTGCATCCTGGTAGACCAGGATGGCATAGAGCATCGCGAACAGGCCGGGCACGGCGGCGAAGATCCAGCGGTTGATGCCGGCATCCTCCGCGAACGAGCGGAGCAGGAATTCGATGGTGCCTGCCGCAAAGAGGCCGCAGACGCCGAAGATCAGACCGGCAAGGATCGAGGGAGGAGGCATGGCGGCGTGTTGTCGGGGTTCGGGACGGCGGTCCGATCGCGTGCCGCTTCCGGCGGAAGGTTCACCACTCGATCTGTTCGCCGGTGAAGTTGAGGAAACGACCATTGTGGGAACTGTTGGCGGCGGCGATCACCCGGCGCAGTGCCGCCGCGCTTTCTTCGACGCCCAGATCGGCGTTGGGGCCGCCCATGTCGGTGCGGACCCATCCGGGGTGGAGCGCCATGCAGACCACGCCGCGCGGCCCCAGTTCGACGGCGGCGCATTTGAGCACCGCATTGAGCGCCGCCTTGCTGGCGCGATACAGCCACCAGTTGGCCTCCGCCATGCTGCCGATCGACCCCATGCGGCTGGACAGCAGGGCAAGCTTGCCGTGCGTGGCGGCGAGTTTGTAGGCAAGCAGCGGGATGACCTGCATCGCAGGGTAGACGTTCGCATGCATGACGGCATCGAACTCGGCTGCGGTGGGGGCGGCAAGGCCGGTCGTGACCGGCCCGGAGACGCCGGCGGCGATGATCGCGACGTCGAGCGGTTCGTCCGCGAGCGCGGTCCACAGGATTTCCACCGCGGACGGCTGCGCGAGGTCGACCTCGATGACGCCGGCCACGCCCTCGTCGCGCAGGGCGCCCGCGTCGGCGCTCCGGCGCACCGTCGCAATCACGCGGTCACCCGCGGCGGCATATTGGCGTGCCAACTCGCGGCCGATGCCGCGGGATGCACCGAGAATCAGGCAGTTCGCCATGGCGCTTCCGGTGTCGGTTTCAGGTGTCTGGAGATTCGGCGCCCACATGGGCGGGGATTCCAGGGCCGATTATGGGCGAAATGGCGTGCGCCGTCCCGGCCGAACCACCGGCTTTGCATCCCCTGGACTGGGGGTTGCGGATATCCCGGTCGCAATCCTGGAGATCCGCGTTATATTCCCGCCCTTGGTCTGCTTGAAGAAACCTCCCCGGCGCGGGCTGCAAACCGGCGGGGGAGCGCGCGTCCGCCCGGTCCCGGCCGCGGGAGCCCGGTGCCATGTGCCATGTGCCGGACCGGGCTTCTCCCGCTCCGAGGGCGAAATTTCAAACGAGAACATCGGAGCGCATGTTTTGCCGGAACCGCGAAACGTGCCGTCTATTTTTCGTCGAGGTGTACGGATTGGTCGAGGAAGGGATCCAGAAAAACAGCGTATCGCTGTCGGGTCGGTTGGTGATGGTCGGCTTCGGCAGTGTGGGGCAGGGGGTGTTGCCGTTGATCCGGCGGCACGTCGCCGTGGATCCCCGCCGGATCACGATCATCACCGCGGATGATGCGGGGCGGGACGTTGCGCGAGCCTGCGGTGTGACCGACTTCCGGGCCGAGCCGGTGACGCAGGCCAACTATCGCGATGTGCTCGCCCCGTTGCTGCAGGCTGGGGACTTTCTGCTGAATCTCGCCGTCGATGTTTCGTCGGTCGCGCTCATCGCGTTGTGCGGGGAGCGCGGGGCGCTGTACCTGGATTCCTGCATCGAACCGTGGGCCGGTCATTACACCGATGCCAGCCGCGCTCCGGCGGAGCGGACCAACTACTGGCTGCGGGAGCAGGCGCGGGCAGCCGATCGGCGGACCGCATCGGCGCGCCCCACCGCGGTGCTCACGCACGGGGTCAACCCGGGGCTCGTTTCGCATTTTGCCAAGCAGGCGTTGCGGGATGTCGCCCGCCGGGAAGGCGAGGGCGGGCGCGAGCCGGTGTCGCGGGACGCGTGGGCGCGCCTTGCGATGCGGCTGGGGATCAAGGCCATTCATGTGGCGGAGTACGACTTCCAGGTGAGCCGCGAGCCGAAGCGCGTCGGCGAATTCGTCAATACGTGGTCGGTGGAGGCCTTCGTTGCGGAGGGCAGTCAGCCGGCGGAGCTGGGCTGGGGAACGCATGAACGCGGCCTGCCGGCGGGCGCACGCACCCATGCGGTCGGGGCGCAGGCGGCGATCTACCTCGAGCAGCCTGGCGTCGACACCCGGGTCCGCAGTTGGACGCCTCTGGGCGGGAGCTATCACGGGTATCTGATCACGCACGGCGAATCGGTGTCCCTCGCCGAATATCTCACCGTCGAAGAGGGCGGACGTGCGGTGTATCGCCCCACCGTGCATTACGCGTATCGCCCCTGCAATGATGCGATGCTGTCCATCGACGAGTTCCGCGGGCGCGGATTCGACCTGCAGCCGGGGCGGCGCGTGCTGCGCGACGAGATCGTGCAGGGCGTCGACGAACTGGGGGTGTTGCTGTGCGGCAACCGGCACGGCGTGTACTGGTATGGCTCCCGGCTCGACGTCGCCGAGGCGCGCCGGCTCGCG
>JAJYAR010000240.1 GCA_021779435.1 bacterium | reverse complement strand
TACAGCCGAAGGACGATGTGCCTGTTTTCAGGGGCGTTGCCGTCCACGGCCTGCTTGGCGTTTTTGACCAGGTTGATGAGGATCTGCAGCACCTTGTGCCGCTCGGCGAGCACGTCGGGCACCTGGGATAGCTCGCGTTGGACGACGACGCTGTGCCGGGCAAGCGAGAGATCGTTCATTCGCAGTGCGTCGTCGAGCAGCTCCGAGGGCGCGAGCCGCTCGTACAGGCCGCTCATGCGTGCGAACCCCTGCTGCCTGGCGACGATTTCGCTGATGTGTTCGACGCGAGCGCGAAGCGCCACGGTTTCCTGGAGCATCTCGTCCCGCTCGGTGCGGAGGTGTTCCGCGAGCGTTCCCAGGTACGTGGGAATGCGCTGACCGCGTGGGTCGTTGGCGAGGAATCCGCCGATATTCGCGGCGTGGGAACCGAGCAGTTCGCCGAGCTTGGCGAGACCTTCGACGTTCGAGCGCCGCAACCGGTCGACAAGAAGCCCCGCCGAGACGTTTGCGCTGTTGAGCACGTTGCCGACGTCGTGGAGGACTCCGCTCGCGACCTCCGCCATGCCTGCCATTCGGGACGCGTCGAGGAGCCGCTTGTGTGTCCTTACCAGCTCCTCCTCCGCCTGTTTGCGGGCGGTGATGTCTTCGAGGAGTCCGATCACCTGGATCACCTTGCGGGTTGAATCGCGCACGACGGCAGCGGCAAGCAGGCCCCAGACAAGGTGGCCGTCGCTTCTGACGAATCGCTGCTCGAGCGTGTAGCTGTCGATTTCTCCGCAGTGGATCTTGCGCTCCATCTCGAGCAGCTTGGGGGCATCGTCGGGATGAGTGAGCGCCGCGATCTGTGAGTTGTCCGGCAGCGTCTCGGCCTCGAGTTTGAGGATATTGCGAAAAGCCTGGTTGAAGTGATACCGGGCGCCCTGGTCGGTCCGGTGCCAGGACACGCCGACCGGGGCGTGCTCGAAGATCAAGCGGAACAGTGATTCGCGCTGGGCCAGTTCCTGGTTCGAGCGCGACAACTCGGCCGTGCGCTCGCTTACCCGCTGGTCGAGTTCGGCGTTGATCCGCGCGAGCTCGGTCTCCCGTTTCTCAAGCCGCCGGACGCGGAGACCGAAGCCGCCGGCCACGATGCCCGCGAGCGAGACGCCACCGAGCACCCGGAACCACAGGGTCTGGAAGAAGCGCGCCTCCATCGCGAAGGTGAACGTCGCGCCGGTTTCATTCCAGATCCCGTCGTTGTTGCAGGCCGTCACGCGGAACGTGTACTGCCCCGGCGCAAGGTGCGTATAGTAGGCCGAGCGTTCGCGGCCGGCCTCGATCCATTCGGCGTCCGAACCTTCCAGCCTGTACCGGAAGCGAAGCCGTTCGGGTGCGACGAGGCTGAGTGCGGTGTAGCGGATTTCGATGCGCTGAGTGCCCGCGGCGATGGTTGGGTTCTTCCCCGCGGCGACCGGCACTCCGTCAGCCCGCAGGCCTTCGACGACGACCGTCGGTGGCTGGGTGTTCACCGGGACCGCATGCGGATCAATGAGGGCGTAGCCCTTCATCGTCGCGAAAATGAGCCGCCCGTCTGCGAGACGCATCGCATCGGGATTCCCTTGTCCGCTTGTCGCGCCGCTCGGCGCGCCGTCGGAGCGCGTGACCGTGATGATGTTGAGCCGCGCCTGCCGGCCCTGCTCGACCGCGTCGAATTCGGCTTTGCGAATGCGCGCGATGCCGCGTGCCGACGACACCCAGATCGAGCCGAGCTCATCGTCGAGCACCGAGCCGATCGTGTTGTCGATCATTCCGTCCGCGATGTTGTAGGCCCGTGCTGAATTGCCGCGCCACCTGATCAGGCCCTGTGCATCGGACGCGATCCATCTCGTGCCATCGGCCTCCTCGATCATCTTGTGCATGGCGAGTTTGGCGGGGAAACCGGGAACAGTGACGGGCCTGAGCGACTTGTCAGGATCGCGCACAAAGAGCCCCGCACTGGTGAGCAGCATCAACTCGCCAGCCTTCGTCCGGAAGAACCCCGCAACCGTCTCGCTGGAGAGTTTTTCCGCTCCCGGCACGGGACGTATGGCACCGTCGCGCAGCTCGAGGAATCCCCGGCGGGCAATGCCGACGAGCAGTGTCCCATCGTCATCGGTGTACAGGGCCTGCACAGGACGGCTCGACGCGACTCCGGGCGCATAGACGAATGTCGTGACCCTGCCTCCCTCGAGCCGGTCGACGGAACTGCCGCGGTTGCCAAGCCACATCACTCCGTCCGGCGCCTCGTAGATCGTGATGACTGTTTCGTGCGAGAGTGGGGCGCCGACCCTGAAATGGGTCATCGTGTCATTCTGGATCCGGTCCACGCCGCCGGCCCACGTGCCCACCCAGATCGCTCCGTCGCGGGTCTGGCGCACACTGATGCCGAGCGTTCCGCCGAGGCCGTCGTCCTTGGTGAGCGAGATGGCGCGTCGGTCGGTCAGCCGGTAAAGCCCTTCGGAGGTGCCGAGCCAGAGACTGCCTTCGCGATCCTCACAGATTGCGTCGACCACCCCGAGTTCGCGCCCGTCCTTCCTGCGATAATGCGCGACCTTGTCCTCGGAGACGCGATCGAGTCCTCCGGTCGACCCAACCCAGAGATTCCCTATATGGTCGAAAAGGATGCGGCCGACGCGCTGACTGGCGAGGGCCGGGTTCTGCGGGAAAGCCTGGAAACGTCCCGATTCGTAGCGGAAGACGCCATTCTGCGTCGCGGCCATGACATGGCCGTTCCAATCCTGAAGCAGCTGCAGAATCGGCGCGCCTGGAAGACCTTGCGTCTTCCCCAACACGTCCACCTTCCCGCCTTGCCTGCGGAGAATCTCACCGTCGACGGTGACCCACAGCGTGCCATCGTCCTCCACAAGCATCGCATGGAGGCCGAGAAGATCGTCGCGACCCAGCTTCTCGGCTTCGAACTTGTCGTTGACGCGGCGGAAAACGCCCTCGCGTCCGCCAACCCAGAGCGTCCCGTCGGGTCCAAGGGCGATTGCGTTGATCGTGCCGACATTGAGGCCATTACGCGTGCCAAAATAGGTGAATCTACCGTCGCGAAACCTGAGCAATCCATCTGCCGTTCCGATCCAGATATCGCCGTCCGGGGCCTGAATGATCGCGGTCACGCGATCGCTCACCATTTCCGGAGTATTCGTCATGTCGAACGTGGTGAACCGCAGGCCGTCGAAGCGGGCGACGCCCCGCTGCGTGCCCACCCATAGGTATCCGTCGCGGCTCTGAAACAGATGGCGCACGGTGTCGTGCGGGAGCCCCGTCTCAAAGTCCCACGCTGAAATGATATAGTCGCTCGGGTCGGTTGCGGGATCGAGGGCAACCGCGCGCGGCAACGTGGCGCAGAGGAAGATGCCGACCGACAGGGCGCTCAGCATCCGGGCGGGCGGAAACAACAGTTTCCCGGAGCTGCGCCGCAGATGGGCGCATGCCCCGGCGAATCGGCCCCCCAACGCTAGGTGTCGGGACTGCATCACCACGGTATTGATCTGCGAATACGTTCGGCACGGCACCTCCCGGCTTTAGCCCTGACTCGACCGCGACGTTCGCGCGTCTGCTGACAGTCCGCCAAAATACCATCCCCAAAACGAGTGGCCCGCGGCGATTTCGGTCGCGCAACTTTTCCAGGAGCGCTACTCGTGCGGCCATCACCCCAATGGACCTCAATATCATGTTCCGCGCGGCTGTGGCGTGCCTTGTTGTCAGCGCAGCCGGATTCTCGAGACTTTCCGCGGCGGGTGCCGAACCGGCCAGCCTCAAGTGGCTTGGCGGCACGGCCGCCCCGATACCCGTCGGTGTCAGTTTTGGCGTTCCCTGGAACCGCGGAGCGGTCTCCAAGGATCAGAACTTCGCGCTGAGTCGCGCGGACGGCACCACGTTGCCGGTGCAGACCTGGCCTCTGGCGTACTGGCCGGACGGCTCGATCAAGTGGATCGGCGTCGCGACAGTCGCCGGTCCCGAGTCGGCGGGCGAATTGACGCTCACACCTGCGCCGGCCGCCTCGAAGGCCGCCGCCGGCCCGCAGATCCAGGTTCAGAAGAGCGACACGACCATTGAGATCAATACAGGCCGGGTGCGGCTCCGACTTGCGAAAACCGGCTCGCGGCTGATCGAGTCCATCGCGATCGAAGGTCGTGAGGTTGCCCGAAACGGCGTGCTCACCTGCATCGCGCAGGAAGGCCCGGACCTCGATCCGGCGAATGTCGTGCCGCGGCAGAAATACCTGACTCGCGTGGATCAGGTCACGCTCGAGCAGAGCGGTCCCGTCCGGGCTGTCGTGAAGATCGAGGGCATGCACTTGGGCGTGAGCAACAACCGCGCGTGGCTGCCATTTGTCGTCCGGCTCTATCTCTATGCCGGGCAGGCGCAGATCCGGATGGTGCACTCGATCGTTTTCGACGGCGACGACCAGAAGGACTTCATCCGCGGGCTTGGACTCGTTTTCGACGTTCCGTTCCGGGAGCAGGTTCAGAACCGCCACGTCCGCTTCGCGGGCGATGCGGGCGGGCTGTGGGCCGAGCCGATCCAGCCGATGATCGGACGCGGCGGCCGCTTCGCAGCCGATCCGGAGGGCGGGGCGGACGTTTATCCGCAGCAGCTTGCGGGAAAGCGCGTTCCCAATCGCGAAAAATACAACGCGCGCGGGCAGGGCTTCCTGGCCGACTGGGCGGTGTGGGACGATTTCAAGCTCGTGCAGCCCAATGCGGACGGGTTCACCGTCCTGAAGCGCACGAACCCGCAAAGCGTGTGGCTCCCGGCGGGAGCGGGACGCCGCTCGGCCGGTTTGGCGTTCGTGGGTGACGTGACCGGCGGCCTTGCCGTCAGCGTGAAGAATTTCTGGCAGTCGTTCCCGGGCGAACTCGAGGTGCACCACGCCGCCGCGCCCGTGGCCACGCTGACGGCCTGGCTGTGGTCGCCGGATGCGCCGACGATGGATCTGCGGCACTACGACACCCGGGCACACGGGTTGCCCGCGACCTACGAAGACGTCCAGCCGGGGCTGAGCACGCCCTACGGCGTGGCGCGCACGAGCGAGCTGACGCTCT
>JAJYAR010000239.1 GCA_021779435.1 bacterium | reverse complement strand
GCCGCGCAGTTGTCAAGCCTGGCCGATGAAACGCCGGAGGGCCGGTCCGTTGTGGTGCTGGTGAAGGAAAAATACGGGCTCCGTTCCCGCGAGATCGCCGAGCAGCACGCGCGGTTTGTACCGTTTTCGGCCTACACGCGGATGAGCGGCGTCGACATCGACGGCAGGCGGCTGCGGAAAGGCGCGACGGAGGCGATCGCGAATTTCGTCCAGCAGGAAGGCGGCTCCGTGCCGGCTTCGTTCCTTGAAATCTCCGACCGCATTGCGAGGGCCGGCGGAACGCCGCTCGCTGTGGCAGACGGCCCGCGTTTGCTCGGCGTGATTCACCTGAAGGACATCGTGAAAGGCGGCATGCGGCAGCGCATCGCGCAACTTCGGGCCATGGGCATTCGCAGCGTGATGATTACCGGCGATAATCCTTTGACCGCCGCGGCGATTGCCTCCGAAGCCGGCGTGGACGACTTTTTGGCGCAGGCGACGCCGAAGGACAAGCTCGAGTTCATCAAGCGCGAGCAGGGCGAAGGGCGGCTTGTGGCGATGACCGGCGACGGCACCAACGACGCGCCGGCGCTGGCGCAAGCCGACGTCGGCCTGGCGATGAACACGGGAACGACGGCGGCGAAGGAAGCCGGCAACATGGTCGACCTCGACAGCGATCCGACGAAGCTCATCGAGGTGGTGGCCATCGGCAAGCAGCTCCTTATTACGCGCGGCGCGCTGACGACGTTTTCCATCGCCAACGATGTTGCAAAGTACTTTGCGATTATTCCAGCGATGTTCGCGGCAACGTATCCCGCCCTGGACCGGCTGAACATCATGCGGCTGCACTCGCCCGAAAGCGCGGTGCTGGCCGCGGTCATTTTTAACGCGTTGATCATCATTGCTTTGGTTCCGCTGGCGTTGCGCGGGGTGAAATATCAGCCGCGCGACGCGGCTGGACTGCTGCGCCGGAACCTGCTTATTTACGGCGTTGGCGGGCTTCTGGCGCCTTTTCCCGGGATCTGGGTGCTGGACCGGCTGCTGGCCGTGCTGAAACTGGCTTAGGAGATCATTATGTGGCGTCAGATCGCTCCCGCATTCCGTATCACTGCTCTCTTCACGATCCTGACCGGGCTGATTTATCCGGCATTGGTCACCGCCGTCTGCCAGGCGTTATTCCCGTTCCAGGCCAACGGCAGCCTGATTCGGAGCGGCGGCGCCGTCATCGGGTCGACCTTGATCGGCCAGAATTTCCACCGCCCGGAATATCTGCAGCCACGGCCATCGGCGGCCGGCAACGACGGCTACGATGCAACGGCATCCGGTGGATCGAACCTTGGGCCGACGAACCCGAAGCTCATTGACCGCGTGCGTGCCGCCGCGGCGCAGTTCCGCCGTGAGAACCCGTCGGCGACCGGACCGCTGCCGGCGGATCTGCTGACGACTTCGGCCAGCGGTCTCGATCCGGACTTGAGTCCGGAGTCCGCGCTGCTCGAGGCGGGCCGGATCGCCGCCGCGCGGCAGGCCCCGGAAGCGGCTGTGCGCGAGTTGATCGAAAAGCACATCACGGGCCGCGCGGCGGGCCTGCTGGGCGAGCCGCGCGTCAATGTAATCGAGACAAACCTCGACCTCGACCGGCGGTTCCCGAAGCATTGATGCCGATTACAAGATAATGAAATTGCGCGAGGTGTTTCCTCGACTTTGCCCGATATTCCCGTAAAGCGACCCGATCCCGAACAACTCCTGCGGCAGGTGGAAGCGGAAGAGGACTTCAGCCGGCGCGGGCGGCTGAAAGTGTTCCTCGGCTATTCCTCCGGTGTCGGCAAGTCGTTCCGGATGCTCGATGAAGCGCGGCGGCGGCAGGAGCGCGGCCAGGACGTTGTCATCGGCGCGGTGCAGGACAAGCGGCCCGGCGACGTGGATTCGTTGCTGGCCGGCCTTGAGGCCATCCCGATGCGAACGATCAAGGGGCAGTCCGCGATGGACGTGCCGGCGATTCTGCGGCGGCATCCCGAAGTGGTCGTCGTCGATGGGCTGGCCTTCAAGAACCCTCCGGGAAGCGGGAACGCGGAGCGTTGGCAGGATTGCGAGGAGATTCTCAGGGCGGGCATCTCGGTGATCGGGTCTGTGAACCTGCAGTACATCGCCGAAATGCGTGAGCAGGTGGAGGCGCTGACGGGCAAGGCGGTTACGGATACGATCCCTAAGAGCTTCTTGAGCGGGGCCGACGAGATTGTGATCGTCGATGCACCGCCGGAGCAGCCGTCCCTACAGGAATCTCTCGGCCCGCAGACGCAAGAACGGCTCTCCGTGCTGCGGGAACTGACCCTGGTGCTGGCGGCCGACGTCGTCGACAAGCAATTAGAAGATTATCTTGAACGTCATGGTATCGAGAACCTTTGGGGCACGCAGGAGCGAATCCTGGTCTGCGTGACGCCGCGCGCCAACGTCGAACCGATGATCGCAAGCGGGAGGCGGAACGCGGACCGGTTTCACGGCGAACTGTTCGCGTGCTACGTGGAGCAGGACGAGTTATCGGCGGAGAACCGCGGGAGGCTGGAGGCTAACCTTTCTGTGGCTCGCGAGGCGCGCGCGCAGATTGAGATTCTGCACGGCGAGGACCCGATCCACGCCATCATGGGCTTCGCCCGCGAGCGCGGCATCACGCAAATCTTCGTCGGCCACAGTTTTCGCGAGGGCTTTTGGACTCGCATATTCGGCGGGCCGGTGGACAAATTCGTGCGCGCCGCCGATGGCATCGACGTGCGGGTGTTCCCGCATTGAGCCGGCCATGACAGAAGTTTCCCGGGGCGAACTGAAGGTGTTTCTCGGTTATGCGGCCGGCTCCGGCAAGACCTATGAGATGCTGAGCCAGGGCCAGGAACTGCTGCGGCGCGGCCTGGACGTCGTTGCCGGATACTTCGAATCTCACGGGCGCCTGGACACAATCGCAAAAGCGGAGGGACTGCCGCTGGTGCCACGCCGCCGCGTCGAGTATCGCGGCGCGACTTTCGAGGAAATGGATACAGAGGCCATTCTTGCCCGGCGGCCCGAGGTGTGCCTGGTGGACGAACTCGCTCATACGAACGTACCCGGCTCCGAACGCGCCAAGCGCTGGCAGGACGTCGAGGTTCTTCTTGAAGCCGGCATCAATGTCTATACGACCGTCAATGTTCAGCACCTGGAAAGCCTGAACGGGCAGGTATGGCAGATTACCGGCGTGCGAGTGCGCGAGACCATTCCGGACTGGGTGCTGGCGAATGCGGCGGAGGTGGTGATGGTGGACGTCACGCCGCGGGCGCTGCTGAACCGCCTCGAGCGCGGCGCCGTCTACGCTCCGGACAAGGCGCGCCGGGCGATGGAGAATTTCTTCCAGGAATCGCACCTGGCGGAGCTCCGCGAGCTTGCACTCCGCCAGACGGCGCACGAGGTGGACACGCGGCAGGCGCCCTCAGCCGGCGAAGGCGCGCAGGCGGCGCAGGAATCGTCCGAACGGCTGCTGATTCATATCACCGCCGATCCGTCTTCGGCCGAGCTGATCCGGCGCGGCAAGCGCATCGCGGATCATCTGCGAGGCCCTTGCGTCGCGGTCGCCGTCTGCCCGCCTCCGGGGATCGAGAGCCTGCCGCACGCCGAGCGCGAGGCCGTGGAACGCCATCTGAACTTCGCGCGGAACCTGCACGTGGAGACGCGAGTGCTCACCGGCGCAGATCCCGCCAAGGCTCTGGTGGAATTCGCCGGGCTGAATCAGATCACGCAACTCTTCCTCGCGCGCCCACGTTACTCGCGCTTCCAGTTGCCGGTTGGACTGAATCTGGTGCATCGCGTGGTGCGGCTGGCGCGCACGATTCAAGTCACGGTCGTCGCCGAGCGGCACCGGCGCTGATCTGGCTATTCGCCTTCGAGCGTAAAGCGGTACGTGCCGGAGGAGGCGTCGAAGACGACCTCGCCGCCCTGCATCCGCGCGCCATGGATTCCCTCGTCGCCGGGCACGTATTGGCCGTCCCGCCAAACCGCGTGGCCGCTTTCTGTCACGGTGAACTTCGTCGTTTCGAGTTCGTTCGGAATCGCGATTTCGGCGCCGGCCCCGGGCGGAATTGTCACCTCCAGCGTGACGCGGCCGGCCTCTCGCGTGCATGAAGACACGATGCGTCCACGCGGCGAGCCGATGCTCGCGTTTACCCATCGCAGGTCTTCCACCGGATGTGGCGCGATGCGGATATGGCGGTAGCCGGCGCCATCCGGGGCGATGCCGATGCCACCGAGCGTTTCGTAAAACCAGGCGCCGACGCTTCCGAACATGGCATGATCCTGCGAGTTCATCGACGGCCCCACCTTTTGCTGCCAAAGCTCCCACAGCGTGGTGGCGCCGTTGGCGATCATGTAGCCCCAGCTTGGATAGCTTGTCTGCGCCGCCAGTTCGTACGCCAGGTCCGTACGGCCGATTTCGCTTAATACGGGCAGCAGGTAGCGCACGCCGATGAAGCCGGTGGTGATGTGCGTGTCGTGATAGTAGACGATGTCGTTTTGGAGATTGCCCGCCACGCGGCCGCGTTCCTTCGGTCCCGGCAAACCCATTGCGATGGCCATGGCGTCCGCGGTCTGGGTGCCGTTGGCGTAGTTGCCCGTGGAGGCGTCGTAGTATTTCTGCTGGACGGCCGCGCGGATCCGGTCCTCGAGTTGGCCGTACATCCGCGCGTCGGCGTTGTGGCCCAAAACGGCGGCGGAGGAGGCGAGCGTCTTCACGTCGTGCAGGTAATAGAGCGCCGAGACAAACTCGGCCGGGGTGTGGACGATGGGCACCCAGTCGCCGTAGTGGTAGTAACTCAGCACGTCGCCCTTGGCTTGCGTACCGAGGAAGGCGATGTATTTCTTGAGACCGTCGTAATTTTCTTCGAGGATGCGGCGGTCGCCGTAGTGGCGCCACATCTGCCAGCAGAGTTCCGGATAAGCCGTGCCCCAGGCCGGGTCTGAAGGCTGTCCGCCATAGCGCAGCGGCACGGTGTCGGCGAGGCTTCCGTCCTGGCCCTGCGCGTCGCGAATGTCGCGGATGAAATTTGCGTAGAACGCCGCCATGTCGAAGTTGTCCATGGCCTCTTCGACGGTGATCTGGGC
>JAJYAR010000238.1 GCA_021779435.1 bacterium | reverse complement strand
GTCCGCGCATGAGGCACAAACACCGCCTGCAACCCCGCCGCCAGCGCCGGATTAATATCGGACCGCGGTGAATTGCCGATCATCCACGTCGCTTCCACATCCAGCGCCCGCGCGTCCACAAACTGTTCGTACGTGTGCTGGTCCTTCTCCTTCACAACTTCCACATGAGTGAAATAACCGCTCAGCCCGCTCCGCTCCACCTTGCGCCGCTGTTCGCCCGCCTCACCCTTGGTGAACAGGATCAGCTCATGCCGCTCCGAAAGATGTTCCAAAGTCTCCGGCACCCCGTCGATCAGTTCGATCGGGTGATCCAGAATCCGCCCCGTCAGCCGGTTCACCGCTTCGAAATCGCCGGTTCCCACCGGACGCGTCGCCAGACGCTCCAGGCACTGCCGTAAGTTGCGCCCGAAGTTTTCCGCGCCGTAACCGTGTACGCGGTTATTCGCCCGTTCAATCCCGTCGAGCACCTCGCGCACTTCCTCCGGCGTCATCGATGGATGCCCGAGTAACTCGCAGAACCTCTCAAACGCCCGCTCGAAGTAAATATTGTTTTCCCAAAGCGTGTCGTCGGCGTCGACCAGCAGCGTGCAGCCTGGCGCCTTCACAAATTCACCGGCAGCTTCCCGTGGCCATTCCTCGGTGCAACGTCTCTTACGTGTTGAATCGCCCGCTCCCGGTTCACATATCCGGAAAGAAACTCCGCCAGTTGTTTCATCCGCTGCGCCTCGGACCGCGTTGCAAGCAGCACCTGCCGGAAATCCAGATCCTCCACCGGCTGGGCGATCTGAAAGCTCAGGCGCGGATGCCCGGGCGCCGGTTCTTCCACCTCGTCGCCCTTAAGCTGCTTCAGCTCCTCGAACCCTTCCATCGCTTTCTTAGTCGTTTCTTCCGGCACCGGTTCGAAATCGTCGTCATCGTAAAAATCCACCGATCCGCGCAAGTACGCCTTGTCGTCGTTCAGTCCGAGAATTTCGAACCGCCGCCGGCCGGCGGCCAGAATGTCGAGACGGCCGTCGGGATACCGGCGCAGCACCCGCTCCACAATCGCCGTGCACCCCGTGTTCACAATCCCGCGCTCGCCCGCGCGCACAACTCCAAACTCGGTGCCGGCGGAGATCGCATCGCCGATCATTTCCTTGTACCGGTCTTCAAAGATATGCAAAGGAATTTGCGTACCCGGAAACAGAACCAATTGCAGCGGAAAAAGTGGCAACAGATCCCGTTCCATATGTACTATTATGGCGTTTACCCGCGGCGACGGGCAATCATCCTCGATGCGCATCGACGGTAAGGTGGTCCTGATTACGGGAGCCAGCGCGGGCATCGGCGCGGCCTGCGCGCGCGCCTTCACCGAACGCGGCGCGCGAGTTATCCTCACCGCCCGAAATGCCGCCCTGCTCGCCCAGGTGGTTCCCGGCTCAATCGTGATCCCCGCCGATCTCGAACAACCCTCCGAACGCGCCAGCCTCGTCGACGCCGCGCTCGCCTCCCACGGCCGCGTCGATATCCTGGTCAACAACGCCGGCGCCGGCGCCTACACGCCCTGCTGGAACACCGAACCTGTCGTCGCACAGCGCCTTTTCGAACTCAACTTCTTCGCCGCGCTCGACCTCATCCGCCTCCTCGTGCCCGGCATGCGATCCCGCCGCGAAGGGTTCCTCGTCAATGTCGGTTCCATCGGCGGACTCGTCCCACTGCCCTGGTCCGGTCTCTACTCGGCTTCCAAATTCGCACTCGGCGCACTCACCGACAGCCTCCGCGTAGAACTCCGGCGCGACGGCATCCGCGCCATGACCGTCTGCCCCGGCTACGTCACCACCGGCTTCCAGTCGCACCCTCTGGCGGGCGCCGCTCCATCCGGTGTCGTCCGCGCCCGGCGCTTCGCCATCAGCCCGGAAACCTGCGCCCGCGCAATCGTCCGCGGCGTCGAACGCAATGCCCGCACCCTCGTCGTCCCGCGCGCCGGCTGGCTCCTCATTGCTCTCCGGCGCATCGTTCCCCGGCTCGTCGATGCAAGAATGGAACAGATGCTGTTCTCCGAATCCCGCTCATGATCCTCAAACTCAAGCGCACTCCGGGCCTCTACCTGGTCGGCTTCATGGCCAGCGGCAAATCCACCGTCGGCAAAATGCTCGCCTATGAGCTCGGCTGGAACTTCGTCGACATCGACGCCGACATCGAGACCTCGCAAGGAAAGAGCGTCAACGAAATCTTCGATCAACAGGGCGAGGAAGCCTTCCGGAAAATAGAAACCGAGGCCATCCGGAAACGCATCCGCCCCATCCAGACCGGCCGCCCCATGGTCGTCGCCCTCGGCGGCGGCGCCTTCTCGCGCGAGGAAAACTTCAGCGTCCTCGAGGAAAACGGCGTCACCATCTGGCTCGACACGCCCCTCTCTCTCATTCGCAGCCGCCTCGCCAGCGTCTCCGACCGCCCGCTCGCACGCGACCCCGAGCACCTCGAACATCTCTACTTCGCCCGCCGCGCCGCCTACGAACGCGCCGACTACCGCATCGAAATCCGCGGCGACGATCCCGCCGAAGCCGTCTCCGCCATCCTGCGGCTTCCCATCTTTTGAACTTGCCCGCTCACTCCGCCCTCCGCCGCGACGCCCTGCGCATCTTCCGCGCCGCCCTCCGCGCCGGCGACCCGCGCGAAGCGATCCGGCGGCATCTCGCCCTCAAATCCAACACGCTTTCGATCGGCGCCCATCGTTTTCCCCTCTCCCGTTTCGACCGCATCTTCGTGCTTGGGGCAGGGAAGGCCTCCGCCCGAATGGCCCAGCAGGTCGAGTCCGTTCTCGGCCAGCGCATCACCGCGGGCTGGATCAACGTCAAGGACGGCCATACCGCTCCGCTTAAGCGCATTCATGTCCACGAGTGCTCCCACCCCATCCCCGACAGCCGCGGCCTCGAAGGCACACGCCGCATGGCCGAAATCGCCGCAACCGCCGGCTTGCGCGATCTCGTCCTCTGCCTCATCTCGGGCGGCGCATCCGCTCTGGCCCCTTTGCCCGCCCCGCCCATAACACTCGCCCACAAGCAGCGCACCACTTCGCTGCTACTGGCCAGTGGCGCCACCATCCACGAAATGAACACCGTGCGCAAGCACCTCTCGCTCTGGAAGGGCGGCCAACTCGCCCGCCTCGCCTCCCCCGCCACCGTCGTCTCGCTTATCCTCTCCGACGTTGTCGGCGACGATCTCGACGTCATCGGCTCCGGGCCCACCGTCCCGGACCGCTCCAGTTACTTGGGCGCCCGCGCAATCCTCGAACGCCGCGGCATCCTCGCCCGCTGCCCGAAACCCGTCGTGGAACGCATCGAACGCGGCTGCCGGGGCCTGGAGCCGGAAACTCCGAAGCCCGGCGACCCGGCTTTTGCGCACACGCTGAACTTGATCGTCGGAGGCAACCGCCAGTCGCTCGCCGCCGCCTCGGCCGAGGCTCGCACCCTCGGCTACCGTCCACTGCTTCTGTCTTCCTCGATCGCCGGTGAAACCCGCGAAGCGGCTGCTTTCCACGCCGCCATCGCCCGCGAAGCCTCCCAAACCGGCAACCCCGTCCGCCCACCCGCCTGCCTCCTCTCCGGCGGAGAAACAACAGTCACCCTCCGTGGCAAGGGCCTCGGCGGACGCAATCAGGAGTTCACCCTCGCCGCCGCCCTCGCCCTCAACGGCCTCGACAACTGCGTCGTCCTCAGCGCCGGAACCGACGGCACCGACGGACCCACGGACGCCGCCGGCGCCATCGCCGATTCCCAAACGCTGGCCCGCGCCGCCTCCCTTTCCCTCGATGCCCAGGCCATGCTAGACTCCAACGACTCCTACCACTTCTTCGACCCGCTCGGCGATCTCATCCGCACGGGCCCGACCCTCACCAACGTCATGGACGTCCATATCTTCCTGCTCGCCTGACGCACCCTCCTCCGCCATCCCTCTTGCCAGCCCGATCGTCCGTGTGATATTCCAATACAGGACAATTCCGATCACAGGACGATCGCGGATCCCGGAAGTTCCAAAATGTTTGCCTCCACCACAAAACGAACCGCCGGCATTCTCGTAGCCGCCGTGGCCGGCCTCGCCGCGCAGCCCGTGTTCGCCCAGGCCCCCTTCATCGTCTACCGTGGCGTGTTGAACGCCGCCAGCTTCATGCCGGCCGGCCTGCCCGGAGGCCCGATCGCGCAAGGCTCTATTTTTACCATCTTCGGCGCCCACCTCGGACCCGCTTCGAGCCCGTCGCTTTCCTACCCCCTCCAAACCACGCTCGGCGGCGTCTCGATCACCGTATCGAACGCCACCGCCAGCGTCGACGCCATCCCGATCTACGTAAGTCCTTCCCAACTCAACGCCGTCATGCCCTCCAACGCGCCACTCGGCCTCGTCTCGGTTCGCGTTCAGTTCAATGGCGCTTCCAGCAACCCGGCCCCCATCCAGGTCACCACCACCAGCTTCGGCATCTTCACCGCGACAGGCGCCGGCATCGGTCCCGGCGTGCTCATGAACTTTGTCAGCCCGGCTGTCCAGCCCGTCAACTCGCTTTCCCAGCCCGCCAAACCCGGCCAGGTCCTCACCCTCTGGGGTACTGGCCTCGGGCCCGTCACTTTCCCCGATGACGGCGCTCCCATCGCCGGTAACCTCCCCGCGCGCACCGAAGTCTTCGTCGGCGGTCAACCAGCCACCATCCTTTACCACGGCCGCTCGCCTTGTTGCGCCGGCGTCGATCAGGTCGTGCTGCAGGTCCCCGCCAATGCTCCCACCGGATGCTGGGTCCCCGTTTCCGTCCGCACCGCCGGAACCGTCGTCAGCAACTTCGTCACCATCGCCATCAGCTCCTCCGGCTCCGCCTGCTCCGACCCCGCCAACCCCATCGGCGGCGCGTTCGCCCAGGGCGGCAACCTCGGCGTCCTCCTCGCCGGCCGCGTCTCCGTCCACGACGACGTCGCCGTCCTCCAACCCGTCGATACCACCACCGACCTCGCCGCAGCCTGGTTTGACAAGCAACAACGCCTACCCTTCGCCTTCAACCCCCTGCTCTCGCTCCCGCCCGCGGGCTCCTGCACCGCCTACGGCTCCCCCGCCACAGGACTGCTACCCGGAGCCGT
>JAJYAR010000237.1 GCA_021779435.1 bacterium | reverse complement strand
GGCCGCGTGCCGCCACAGGCGCGGCGCGCGGCGCCGACGCCCGAGGCCTGCGCCGAGCGGCGCCTCCGCGGCGATCGCTCGTCCGATTTTTTCGGCGAAATCCGCCCGCACCCGGGTCGCGACATCGCCGCGGCAGGCCTCGCCGATCAGCGCGTAGCGGCCGAATGTGTGACGCAGCTCCGCGTCCCGCGTCAGACGCTTCAACAGCAGGTCGGTCTCCGGACGCGGCAATTCGCCGTCGAGAAACGCGGAGATTTGTTCACGGATACGTTCGCTCATGGCTCCTCTGGGCGGCCTAGGCCGGCGTCGAAAATCGGTCTCAACTTCTTGTCGATCGCTTCACGCGCCCGGAATATCCGCGATCGCACCGTGCCGACCGGACAATCCATCGTCTGCGCGATGTCCTCGTAGCTCAAGCCCTCCAGCTCGCGCAGCACGATCGCGGTGCGCAGGTCCTCGGGGAGATTCTCGATCGCGCGATTGACCGTTTCGCGGATCTCCTCGGTCAACAGCAGCGCTTCCGGCGTCTCCGATTCGGCCAGTCGCGCGTTCAAGTCATATTGCTCTGGATCCTGAAGATCCAGGTCGTAGTCCATCGGCCGGCGCTTGGTCGCGACCAAGGCGTTCTTGGCGGTGTTGATCGCGATGCGGTAGAGCCAGGTATAGAAGGCGCTGTCGCCGCGGAAGGACGGCAGGGCCCTGTAGGCCTTGACGAAGGCTTCCTGTGCGATGTCCTCCGCCTCGGCATTGTCGTGCACGTACCGCATGATCAGCTTAAGCACCTTGTGCTGGTAACGCAGCACCAATAGGTCGAACGCAGCCTTCTCGCCACGCTGTACCCGCTCCACCAGCGTGAGATCACTCTCTTCGACGCTCATCCGTGATCCCGAACCGGCGGGTTCACCATCCAGCCTGTCGCGATAGACAGACGGCGCTGACGAAAGTTCGCAGATCTTTGCACAGGATGGGACTGGAATGTGAAATTACGCACAAGCAGCATTCTAACAGCCGCCCGTCGACGCGCAGCCGCCCGTCGACGCGAGGATCCGGGTGAGGAGCCCGGCAAACTCCGCCGGCGGGGGTTCCCGGCCCAGGCAATAGGCCTGGATCTCGGTATCCGGGATCTCCAGCAGGCGCCGGAACGCGTCCCGATCCGCCGCGGAGGCCTTCAGGAATTCGCGATCCAGATAGCCGCGCAGCAGTTCGTCGAGTTCGCGCATCCCGCGCCGGCAGCGCCAGCGCAGCCTGCCGAGCTCGCGGGCGTCGATTTCGCCCACCGGCGGGGACTCAGAAACGGCGATGGACCATCATTTGCTTGATTTCGCCGATCGCCCGGGCCGGATTCAGATCTTTCGGACAGGCCTCGGTGCAATTCATGATCGTGTGGCAGCGGTACAGCCGGAACGGGTCCTCGAGATGATCGAGCCGCTCGCCGGTCGCCTCGTCACGGCTGTCGACGATCCAACGATAGGCCGCGAGCAGCGCCGCCGGCCCGAGATAGCGATCGCTGTTCCACCAATAGCTCGGGCAGCTCGTCGAGCAGCAGGCGCAGAGGATGCACGCCGACGGCCGGTCGACCTTTTCCTGATCCTCCTTCGTCTGGCGCCGCTCGCCGTCCGGCGGCGGCGGCGTGCGCGTCTGCAGCCAGGGCTTGACCGAGGCGTATTGGGCGTAGAAATCGGTCAGGTCGGCGACCAGGTCCTTGATCACCGGCATGTGCGGCAGCGGGTAGATCTTGACGTCGCCGTCGATGTCGGCGCACGCGTTGATGCAGGCGAGTCCGTTGCGGCCGTCGATGTTCATCGCACAGGACCCGCAGATGCCCTCGCGGCAGGACCGGCGGAACGTGAGCGTCGGATCGATCTCATTCTTGATCTTGATCAACGCGTCGAGCACCATCGGCCCGCAGTTGTCCATGTCGATCTCGTAGGTGTCCAGGCGCGGATTCCCGGCCACATCCGGATCGAAGCGGTAGATCTTGAACACCCGCACGTTCCGGGCCCCTTCGGGTGCCTTGAAAACGCGGCCGTCCTTGCGGACCTTCGAGTTCTCGGGCAGGGAAAATTCAGCCATCGATCCGTCTCCTCAATACGTCCGCGCCTTCGGCGCGACCGGCTCGACCTCGTCGGTCAGGGTGTTCAGGTGCACCTTGCGGTACCCGATGCGCGCGCCGCCGCCCGCATCGACCCAGCACAAGCTGTGCTTGAGCCAGTTCTTGTCGTCGCGCTCCGGAAAATCCTCGCGTGCGTGCGCCCCGCGGCTCTCGGTGCGGTTGGCCGCCGAATGCATCGTCGCGACCGCCTGCGCCAGCAGGTTTTCGAGCTCCATCGTCTCGATGAGATCGGTGTTCCACACGAGCGAGCGGTCGGCGACCTTGACGTCGCTGAAACTCCCGACGACCTCGGCGAGCGCGCGCTTGCCCTCGCCCAAGGATTCACCGGTGCGGAACACCGCGGCGTCGCGCTGCATCGTTTTTTGCAGCGCGAGGCGGATCTCGGCGGCCCCCTTCGCGCCGTCGGCGTGGCGCAGCTTGTCGAGGCGCGCGACCGCGGCGTCGCCCGCGTCGGCGGCGAGCGCCCGCTGCCTCGCGCCGGCTTTGACGGTGCGGACGCAGTGCCGGGCCGCGGCGCGGCCGAACACGACCAGGTCGAGCAGCGAATTCGAACCCAGCCGGTTGGCGCCGTGCACCGACACGCAGGCCGCCTCGCCCACCGCCATCAGACCGGGCACCACGGCATCGCCGCCGTCGGATCCCAGGCTGACGACGTCGCCGTCGATCGTGCACGGAATGCCGCCCATGTTGTAGTGCACCGTCGGCAGCACCGGAATCGGCTCCTTGTTGACGTCGACGCCGGAGAAGATCCGCGCGGTCTCGGCGATGCCCGGCAGGCGCTCCTTGATGACGTCCGGGCCGAGATGCTCGAGGTGCAGGTGGATGTGGTCCTTGTGCCGCCCGACACCCCGCCCCTCGCGGATCTCGATCGTCATGGCGCGGCTGACCACGTCGCGCGAAGCCAGGTCCTTGGCGTTCGGCGCGTAGCGCTCCATGAAGCGTTCGCCGGCGGAGTTCGTCAGATAGCCGCCCTCGCCGCGCGACCCCTCGGTGATCAGGCAGCCGGCGCCGTAGATGCCGGTCGGGTGAAACTGCACGAACTCCATGTCCTGAAGCGGCAGACCGGCGCGCAGCACCATGCCCCCGCCGTCGCCGGTGCAGGTGTGCGCCGAAGTGCAGGAGAACCACGCGCGGCCATAGCCGCCGGTCGCGAGGATCACCCGCTGCGCGCGGAACCGGTGCAGCGTGCCCTCGGCCATGTCGAGCGCGACGACGCCGCGGCACTCCCCGTTCTCCATGATCAGGTCGAGCGCGAAATACTCCACGAAGAACGTCGCCTCGTGCTTCAGCGACTGTTGGTACAAGGTGTGCAGCATCGCGTGGCCGGTGCGATCGGCCGCGGCGCAGGTGCGCTGCGCGACGCCCTTGCCGAACTCGGTGGTCATGCCGCCGAACGGCCGCTGGTAGATCCGGCCGTCGTCGGTGCGTGAAAACGGCACGCCGTAATGCTCCAATTCGATCACCGCGGCCGGCGCTTCCTTGCACATGAACTCGATCGCGTCCTGGTCGCCGAGCCAGTCCGATCCCTTGACCGTGTCGTACATATGCCAGCGCCAGTCGTCGGCCCCCATGTTGCCGAGCGCGGCGGAAATGCCTCCCTGCGCGGCGACGGTGTGGCTGCGGGTCGGAAACACCTTGGTCAGGCAGGCCGTGCTGAGGCCGGCCTCGGCGAGACCGAAGGTCGCGCGCAAGCCGGCGCCGCCGGCGCCGACGACGACGACGTCATAGGTATGATCGGTGAACTTGTAGTCTGTCATGATCCGAGTGTTCCGAGGGTCAGGCGCAGCAGGGAGAAGACACCGGCGCCGCCCGCGAGGACGTGCGCGAATCGCAGCGCCAGCAGCGACACGAGCTTGGACGCCGGACCATGCACGTAGTCCTCGACCACGACGACCGTGCCGAGGTAGGAGTGATACGCGAGCGTGGCGACGCCGAGCGCCGCGAAGAAGGCGTCGACGGGGCGCGACAACCAGGCGTGCACCGTGGCGTATCCCCAATCCGGCAGGGCCAGCAGGGAGATCAGGAACCACAGCGTGAGCGGCACGAGCGCCACGGCGCTGACGCGCTGCGCCCACCATTGCGCGGTGCCGTCCTTGGCCGAACCGAGACCCGACACCCGGCCGAGCGGACTGCGCAGGCTCATGGACGGATCCCCGGAGCGACGATCCACGCGACGGCGGTCAACAGGCATGCGCCGATCAAAACCGCCCACCCGCCGGCGCGGCGTCCGCGCCGTTCGAAACCGCGGCCCGTGTCCCAGACCAGGTGCCTGATGCCGTTCAGCAGATGGTAGAAAAACGCGAAACCGAAGCCGGTGAGCACCACCATGCCGGCCGGACCGCGGAGGCCGCGCATCGCGCCGGCGTAGCGGGCGGGTCCGGCGGCCAGCGCCGCCAGCCAAACCACCAGGCCGACGAGGCCGACCGACAGCGCGACGCCGGTCAGCCGATGCAGAATCGACAGGCTGTTGCTGATCTGCCAGCGGTAGACCTGAAGATGCGGGGACAAGGGCCTGGCGCGTGCGGGCATAATCGATCCTCGGAATGGGACGGTGTCGTGCAAGGGTCGCGGGCTGTTCAAAAGTCGATGCAGCGCCCGCGAAGTTCCCAATCGCCGTAGCGCGTGGGATCGGGTCCGTCGCGGCCGCCGACTTCGCGCGGCGGGCGCGGCGCGGGTGTCGGCGCGTGCGTCGATGGCGCCTCGGTGGCCGGATCGGCGGGGACCCCTCCGGGCGGATGATCGTCAGTGGAAATCACGGCTCGAATTTTGCCAGAAAACGGGTGCGTATAACCATCGCGGGGCGCGGATATCCGGAAAAACGTCGCCTCGCTGCCCGATGGGTTGACTTGCCGCCGAAACTACGGCCTTGATACGCGGATGATTTACACCTCCGGAATCTTGCCGCACCTCGGCGCGCTGCGCTTCGCGGGAGCCGACAGCGTCGGGTTTCTTCAGGGCCAGATCACGAACGACGCGCGCCGGCTCGCCGCCG
>JAJYAR010000236.1 GCA_021779435.1 bacterium | reverse complement strand
CGTGATCGGCCGGGATTCATTCGCGGCGAATTTGCCTGCTGAGAAGAACGCCGGGCCGTCCTTGTCCACCCACGCGACCGCGATACCGCTCGGCTTGTCCTTCACGTACGCGTCGAGGCGCTGCTGGATGTCCGCCGGGGGCTTGGCGGACAACGAAAGGGCACCGAGAGAGAAAATGACCCCGAGTGCAGACGGCTTGATCGTCATAGGTGTGATGCAAATAGATCGGGTTCGTGACGGCGGCGAGTCAAGAGGTGGGGGGGAGGGCAAAAAGCGACCGACTCGATTTCATGGAGATAAAGTCTCCTATGCCGGGAGCGGGTGAGTTACGGGAGGTTATCCACCGACAGACGGCCGGCCCAGCGGTCCAGCCCTACCCAGATGAACCACAGACGTACACGGATTCATCCTTGGTTCAAGTCGGCCCGATCCTTCGTGTGCATTCGTGTCCGGTATTCAGGTTCCACGTTCAAGGTTGTGGCTGCGCCAGCGAGTGGCCGCCACGGCTGGCCCAGCGGTCCAGCCCTACCCCCGATCCCCGGCAGGGCGGCAAAGTTTCCACCCAACCCAGTGAACCGCGAAGGGCGCGAACAGACGCGAAAGCCCGGGACTACCACGCGCCTTCGCGCTCTTTCGCGTCCTTGGCGGTGAGCGTGCCTTGGTCCGAATCTGTGTCCATCTGTGGTTCAAGTCGGGCCCGATCTTTTCGTGGTTCAACTCCGGTTTTCAGTTTCAAATGCTGGCTCTTCGACGTTCGGCTGCGGCGGTGTCGCTTGACGGTGCGGTATCGGGTAGTTCGATCTCGAAACAATCGTTCGCTACCCCTTGCCGTCCCATCGGACCGCTCTCGTCATGAAACTACCCCAGCTCGCCTGCCTCACCGCACTCTTATTCGGCTCCCTCTGCAGCCATGCTTTTGCCGCAGCCTCGCAGCCACCGACTCCTGACGCTGCACAGGCCCAGGGCAGGACCGAGGGCGCGGTTGTCATCGTCGAAAACGGCGGCACCGGTCCGTTCTCCGCGATCGTGACGGAAGACTCGACGCTGCCAGGGATGACGATTTTCCGGCCTGTCGACCTGGCTCCGTTCGGCGCCGACCGCAAGCTGCCGGTCCTCCTGTGGGGGAATGGCGCCTGCGCGAACACGACCCAGGGGCACAAGAACTTCCTCAACGAAATTGCCTCGCACGGTTACCTCGTGCTCGCGAGCGGACTGCTGAGCCAGATCGAGAAGCGCGACGACACCTCCCGCGGTCCGACTCACGCACGTCAGCTCATCGAGGCCCTCGACTGGATCATCGCGCAGAATGGCTCTGCGGGGAGCGCCTACTTCGGCAAGATCGACACCCGGAAAGTGGCTGCGATGGGCATGTCCTGCGGCGGCCTTCAGGCCATCGAGATCTCGCGCGACCCGCGGATCACCACGACGGTGGTCTGCAACAGCGGAGTGTTGCCCACGCCGTCGCCGTTGAGGGGCATGCCTTCGCTGTCGAAAGACGCCCTGAAGACCTATCATGCCCCGGTGCTGTACATCATCGGCGGGCCGAAGGATATCGCCTACAAGAACGCGATGGACGACTTCGCGCAGGTGCGCCACGTACCGATCGTGATGACGAATTTCGACGTCGGCCACGCGGGAACCTACAGCCGGCCGCACGGCGGCGAATTCACTCCCGTTGCCCTCGCGTGGCTGGATTGGCAGCTCAAGGGCCAGGCAGACAAGTCACGCGAATTCCTCGATGAAGCCAGCGGCCTGAGGCGTGATCCCAGGTGGAAGGTCGAGGCGAAGAACTTCGGAGTGCGGTAACGCGCGGACGTTCACACACGGAGGTTCGCGAGTGGAGCCGCGGCCGCGGCGCCCCGAGATTGGGCGCGCCGCAACCTATGGGGTTTTGCCGGCTGGGGCGGCGAAGGGGGCGAGGATGGGCTCGAGGATCTTTTGCCACACCGCATAGCCGGCGGGGTTGGGGTGCGTGCCGTCGAGGAAGAGCGAGCCGTTCTGGGAGCCGTCGGGGTTCAGAAACGCGTCGTACGTCCTTACCCGCCGGGCCTGCGGAAAGGCGGCGAGCACCTCGTCGACGGCGGAATTGATTGCATGCAGCGTCGCGTCCGTCCCGCTTTTGCTGGGAAGCGTTTCGCAGACGAAAACGGGTACGGCCGGATCCGCCGCGCGGATCTGCGTCAGGATTGACCGGACGTTCGCGGCGATGGTGGCGGGGTTCCGCGCGGGGATTGCGTCAGGTCGTTGATGCCGCCCATGAACACGATCGCCTTCGGGTGGAGGTTGAGAACGGTGTCCTGGAGCCGGCAGAGCATGTTGCGCGTGGTGTCTCCGGCGATGCCGCGGTTCGAGACGTGCAGCCCGGGGAACGCCTCGGGCAGCGACCACTTGCGGGTGATCGAATCGCCGAAGAAGACGACCGCCCCCTGGTCCGCCGCCGCTTCCCGCTTGAAGGTCGCGAGACGTCCGCGGTTGTTCTCCAGGAACCACGGCAGGTACGTGTTGAACGGGCCGACGCCGGGCTTTGGGCCGTAGGCGAGGAGGTATTCCAGCTCCGCCGGCCATTGCGCGAGTTCATCGGTCAGCCCGGGCTTCATGCCGAAGCCGTGGCCGCCGCCTTTGATTTCGTGGAAAACGACATACCCGCCCGCCTGTTCCCAGGCTTCGGCGTAATGCTTGCAGCCGGCCAGCCAGGCGGGACGGTCGTTGTCCGCCATCATGGCAATGAGCCTCGACTTCGGGTGCGCCGGCGGCTGAACCGTCGGACTTGTCGCGCCCGCGGCGGACTCGTCCAGATAAGCGGGATACACCAGCACGACATCATCCGGCGCCCGCTCGCCGACGTTCTGCACCAGCCGGGCCGCAAGGTGTCCGCCGGCGGAGTATCCCATGACGATAAGCCGTTGCGGACGGATACCCAGTGACTCCCCCCGGTTGGTCAGGAGGCGCCACGCGGCCAGCGCATCGGCGAGCGCGAGGTCGCGCGTATTCGGCCCGGCGTTCACGCTGTATTCGAGCGTGACGACATCGTAGCCAAAGCCATTCAGCGTTTCGGCGGTGCGTGCACCCTCGTTGACCGCATCGAGAAGCTTGTAGCCGCCGCCTGGGAGGAGAAGAACCGTGCCCGCGGGTTCCGCGCTGGTGGTCCGGCTCACGTGCAGGACCGGTGCGGACACCGCGCGAATCAGCCCGTCCTGGCCAACGGGATTGCCCGCGGCGGTGGGTGTCCCATCGAGGGAATACCACGTTTCCGGCGCGGCCCACGCGGCAGGCGGTCGCGACGAGGCAGATCAGTACGAGGGATAACCAGAGCGGGCGTCGCAGGGAGATCACGCGCCGAGCGTCGCAAGCCGGTGAGCGCGCCGGCAACCCCATTCTCGGCGTCCGTTACTCCCCGTCGTCCTCGATGTCCGGCGGCTGGATGGCGGTGAGCAGGCGGTCGAGTTCGGCCTGGGTGGGATTGCGGATCGAGCGGACCGTGAGGAGCGCTTCGCCGGCCGGGAGCATCACCCTCGTCTGGGCGTTGACGGCCAGTCCGAGGACGGCGGCGGCAAGCGGAGAATTGTGCGGCAGGCATTCGATTCCGGACTCCGGGTCGGTCGCGGTCTCGCCGTGGGTGGTGACAAGGAACGTGAACCGATGGACACGTTTCGTCGACAGGTCCTCCTTCTCGATCCTCGTGACATGCCCGAGCTGAAGCGTGTCCGTCGGCTTCGTCAGCCACGTGGCCGGATCGACTTCGATGAACGTGTTCCGTGCCACGAACCGGTCGAGCGACATCATCTTGCGGTCGACGGCGCGGATCGCGTCCTTGGCGGCCTTGAAACCGAAGTTCTCGCGCAGGTCGCCCTGGCTGTGGGCCTCGATCTTGTCCAGCACGAGGGCGGCGCGCTTCACCTTGAGCGCCTCGAATTGCTCGGCCAGCACGCGATTGTAGCCCGGGCGCACGTAGATCGTCGTCGGCGCCGCTTCGGGGACGCGGAAAATGTTCTTTCGATGCAAAGGCATGCGAAGTGGCCCAACAGAGGACGAAGCAAAAGGCAATCAGCCAGCGTTCAGGCCGGCACTCCGGCTTCGGCCGTGGCGAAGCGCTGGCGGTACTCGGCGGGGGTGACGCCGAGGTCCTGAACGAACGCCCGCCACAGGGTGCTCTGGTCGCCGAGCCCGGCGCGCGCAGCGACCTCCTTGAGGGGACGCGTCGTCTCCTCGAGCTGGCGCCGTGCCTCTTCGAGCCGCAGCCTGCGCACGAGTTCGGCAGGGGAGGCGTCGAGGTGCTTCCGGCACCAGCGGCTGAGGGTGCGCGGGCTCATCCCAACCCGTTCCGCCAGCCGTTCGACGGGGATGGGCTCGTGCAGGTGCTCGAGCACGAACGCCGACAGCTCGCCCAGCGGTTCGGTCTCGTGTTCCTGAATACGCAGAGCCGTGCTGAACTGGGCCTGGTTGCCGGAACGGCGGAGAAACAGGACCATCCGCTTTGCCACGCGCATCGCGAGCGCGTGACCGTGGTGCGATTCGACGAGAGCCAGCGTGAGATCGATGCCGGCGGTGACGCCGGCGGAGGTCCACACGCCGCGATCCTCCACGTAGATTCCCTCGTCGACGACGCGCACTTTCGGGAAACGTGTGCGCAAGGCCTCCAGATACATCCAGTGCGTCGTGGCGCGCCGACCGTCGAGGATGCCTGCGGCGGCCAATGCGAACGCGCCCGTGCAGATCGACACCAGTGTCGGAATGCGCGGACCATGACGCCGCAGCCACGGCACAATCGGCGCGTGATCCTCGGGCAGCGGATCCGCACCGGAGGCGCCGGCCACGATGGCAACGTCCGGTGCGGGATTCAGTCGCGTCGGCAGGGGCTGCAGTCCGCCGAGGCAAAGTCCGTAGCGGGTCTCGATCGCCGGCGCCGTGGGGCCGAAAGCCGTCATCTGATAGGCCTGTCGCCCGAGAAGATCGTTTGCGTGCCCGAGCACCTCCCAAGGCCCCGCAACGTTTGTCAGCGAGGTTCGCGGAACGACCAGAAACCAGACTTGGCGGGGAGGAGCCTCCATTCGGCGTAGATCAGCCAGAATGGCCGGAAACGCAAGAACGTTGTCCTTTGGGACAACGCGG
>JAJYAR010000235.1:4250-5115 GCA_021779435.1 bacterium | reverse complement strand
AGGTTGTAAAGCTGGAACACGAAACCGATGTGCCGCGCCCTCCAGCCCGCCAGGCGGTGCTCGGAGAGGTTGTCCACCCGCTCACCTGCCACCTCCACCGTTCCCGAAGTGGGACGGTCCAGCCCGCCAATGAGATTCAGAAGCGTGCTCTTGCCGGAGCCCGACGGTCCCATCAGCGCGAGAAACTCGCCGGGCGCCACGGAGAGATCGAGCTGGTGCAGCACGTGGATGTCCTCAGCCCCACGGTGAAACACTTTCTGCACGCCACGCAGATTCACGACTGTGGTGGTTTGTCCGCTGCTCATGGATTTACCTCCTGGATACGAGTGCCGTCGGAAAGCTGTCCTGGCGGACTCACGACGACATGTTCGCCGGGAGCAAGTCCCGCAGCGATCATGGCGGTGTCCGCATCGTACGACTCGGCCGTGACCGCACGCCGGTCGGCGCGGCCGTCCTTTGAAACGAAAACGACCGAATGCGCGCCCTGCTTCGCGAGCGCCGCCTTCGGGATCAACACACCCGCGCGGGTTGCAGCCGCTGGACCGCCGGAATCCCGGAAACCGACCTTCACGCTCATGTCAGGAAGGATCCGGGGATCGAGCCGGTCAAAGCCGACGCGCACCCGCACGGTCGATTTGTTCCTGTCCGCCGTCGGGATGATCGCGATCACGCGGCACGGGATCCGCCAGTCGGGATACGCGTCCAACGTGGCTTCGACAGGCTGGTTCGCCGCAACGCGGTTGATGTAGCTCTCGTTCACGTCGATTTCGATCTCCAGCGAGTCCATGTCCACGATCGTGCAGATGCCGGTACGGGTGAACCCTCCGGTCGACATCGGCGAGATCATCTCGCCGGGTTGCGCGTT
>JAJYAR010000235.1:0-4240 GCA_021779435.1 bacterium | reverse complement strand
CGCGTTCTTCGAAGTGACGGTTCCGGCGAAAGGCGCCCGGATCACGGTGTCGTCCAGTTGCTGCTGCCACACGCCGACGGTGCGTTCGGCCACGCGCGCCTCGGCCTCCTGCTGTCCGAGCCGCGCACGCAGCGCAAGCAACGCCGCCTCGGCATGGTCAAAGTCAGCCTGCGCCGAAACCAAGCCGCTCCGCAGGTCGGACTGGCGCTGGAACTCCTGCGTCGCCTCCTTGAGCCGCACCCGGGTTTCGGCCATCGCGGCGGCGGCCACCTCGGCCTGGGCACGCGCGAGTTTCAGGTTCGCGTTCACATTGGTGCTGTCGATCCGGGCGAGGACCTGACCTTCGGTGACCTTCATCCCCTCCTCGATCAGGATCTCGTCGACCTTGCCCGTCACCTTCGAGGAAACCGTCGCTTCACGCCGCGCCGTGACGTAGCCCGATGCATTCAGCACCGTCCGGTCTCCCGGCGCGCCCGACAGCTCCCGTGCCAGCGCAACACGCACCTGGATCGGGCGGGTCCGGTTGTACCAGATCACCGAGCCGCCAATGACGACCAGGGCCAGCACACCCAGAAGCACCAGCCACAAGCCGAAGGGCCTCCGGGGACCATCGTCGCGCTTGATCCGAAGACTGTCCAAGTCAGGTGGGGTCGGACTCATCGACAAGAACCCCACGAGCATCGCGCACCTGGGTCAACCCGCTTGTTGACGCAAAACGTCGGTGGCGTCCCCGATGTCCCCGGGCGAGGGGTCGGAGAATGCGAGCCATTCGTGCACCGCAATTTGCGACTTTTCACTTTGCTCCAAGGTTCCGAGGATAGGCGGCTCGCGTTTCGCCCTCCGACGGGCTCGCGGCAGCCGCACCGCCCGCCTAGTCATCACTCCCGTGGAATCCTGGCACAGTCCGCATGGTCGCAAGCTCCCCGTCATCGGTGAGCACACGCTCGTCATGGGCATCCTCAATGTGACGCCTGACTCGTTTTCCGATGGAGGACAGCTTCAGGACATCAACGCCGTGCTCAGTCGGGCCGCGGAGATGGTCAACGCGGGAGCGGATGTGCTCGATATCGGAGGTGAGTCCACGCGCCCGGGAGCCGCTCCGGTTGGCGAGGGCGAGGAGCTCTCACGCGTCCTGCCCGCGGTGCGTGCGGTCCGGGCACGCTGGCCCGCCATCCCGATCTCGATCGACACCTTCAAGCCACGCGTCGCCGAGGCGGCCGTGCACGCCGGGGCGGACATGGTGAACGACATCTGGGGGCTGATGCACGGCTTCGACTCGGAGACCCGGGCGGCTGCCATTGCCGCGCTGCGTTCGACCCCCGTCGGTGAGCCCGAGGCCTGGAAACCCCAGCCGGAGGCCGTAGCCGCCCTGCCCCGCTCCGCCATGGCCGCGGCAGTCGCACGCCTGCACTGCCCGGTGATCCTGATGCACAACCGGCCCGACAAGGCCTACGCCGATTTCTGGACCGATCTGGTCGCGGACCTCCAGTTGAGCGTCGCGCTGGCGCGGGCATCCGGCATCCCCGGCTCCCATATCTGGCTCGACCCCGGCTTCGGGTTCGCAAAGTCGCCACCCCAGAATCTTGACGTCATCAAGCACCTCGAGCGGATCGTAGCGCTGGGGTTTCCGGTGTTGGTGGGGACCTCGCGCAAATCCACGCTGGGAAAGATTCTCGGTACGACCGTCGATGACCGTGTCGAAGGCACCGGCGCCACCGCGGTCTGGTCCATCGAGCGCGGCTGCCGGATGATCCGCGTGCATGAAGTGGCCGTGATGAAGCGGTTTGCACGGATGGCCGACGCCATCAAGGCTGGGCTCGACGTCAAACTGTCGGACTAAATGGACACTCTGATACTCCGTGAAATGCACTTCTCGGCCCGGCACGGGCTCCTGCCGGTCGAGGCCGAAAACGAGCAGCCGTTCTCCGCAACGGTCGAGCTCGAGCTCTCGACAGCAAAGGCCGGACACTCCGACCGGATCGAGGACGCGATCGACTACCGGCGGGTCCAGGCAGTCGTCCGCGACATCATTGGCGGCTCACGCAAGCATCTCATCGAAACGCTCGCCGAGGCGATCGCCGCGAAGCTTCTCGACGCTTTCCCGGAGGTGCACGCGGTCGGCGTCGAGGTCGTGAAACCCCGTCCTCCGGTCGATTTCCAGTTCGCCGGAGTGTCGGTCAAGATCCGGCGCGAGCGCCCGCGCGGGTCCGCCTGATGTCCGCAAGCCGGCAGGCGCTGATCAGCGCCGGCGCCAATCTCGGCGACCGGCTCGCCTCCCTTTGCCGTGCAACCGCGCGGCTCCGCCAGGTGGGCGGTATCGAGGACGTCGCAGCGACGACGATCTACGAGACCGAACCCGTCGGCGTCGCCGGCCAGCCTGATTACCTGAATCTGGTCCTTGCGGTCCATACGACGCTCAGTCCCGAAGCGCTGCTCGGGACGCTCCAGGCGATCGAGGCGGAGTTCGGGCGTATCCGTGAAAGCCACTGGGGCGCGAGGACCCTCGACCTCGACCTGCTCGCCTACGAGGGCGAAACCCGCACGTCGGCCGCTTTGACGCTGCCGCACCCGCGCATGCTCGAGCGGGCGTTCGTCACTGTCCCGCTCGCCGAGGTGCTGCAGCTGCCGGCGTTCCAGCGACAATGCTGGGACCCGTTGCGTGCACAGGTCTCCGCAACCTCACCGAACGGCCGGATCCTGCGCCGCGTGGAAGGGTTGTCCGTCTCCGCCGCGGTCGAGGCGCTCGCATTCCTTGCCAGGCTCAAACAGCGAGGCGTCCGACCAGGGCTCGAAAGGATGCGCGACCTTGCCGGGGCGGCGGGCAACCCGCACGAAAGTATCCCCGTCGTGCATATTGCCGGGACAAACGGGAAAGGATCGGTGGCGGCCATGCTGGAGGCCGTGCTCCGCGCCGCGGGTTGGCGCACCGGGCTCTACTCGTCGCCCCATCTGATCCGGTTTGGGGAACGTATCCAGGTGGACCGCCGGCCGCTCGACTTTGCGGGGCTGATCGGGCTTGTGCGTGAACTTCGCGTCGTGGTCGAGCGCCGGGCCGCCGCATTCGGCGACGACGCACAGCCGAGCTATTTCGAGTTCATGACGGTGCTGGCGTTCCTGCATTTCGCCCGATCGCGATGCGACGTGCTCGTGATCGAGACGGGCATGGGAGGGCTCCTGGATGCGACAAACATCGTTTCTCCCCTCGTCAGCGTGATCACCTCGATCGGTCACGACCACGCCGCCTTCCTCGGTGACTCGCTCGCCTCCATCGCCGCGCACAAGGCGGGCATCATCAAACCCGGCCGGCCGGTGGTCGTCGGAAACCTGCCCGCGGAGGCCGAACGCGTCGTACGCGACACCGCGGCTGCACAGGGCTCGCCCGTCCGCGCAATCGTTTCGGAATTCGGGACAGAGACGTCCGGCTACCCCTCGACAAACCTGCCGGGCGACTTTCAGCGGCAGAACGCCGCAACCGCCACCCTGGCGGCACGTACGCTCGGACCGGAGTGGCGCATCAACGAAGCGGTGATCGCCGCCGCCCTCTCGACCGTCGTCTGGCCGGGGCGTTGGCAGCGTGTCGTGCTGGACGGCCGCACGGTCGTCATCGACACCTCGCATAATGCCGAAGGTGCAGGCGTCCTGGAGCACAACCTCGCCGAACTGCGGGCCGCGACGGGGAGGCCCCCGATCGTCGTCGTGGGCGTCCTTGGCATGGATCGCGCGAAACCCCTGCTCGAAGTTGTCTGCGGGCACGCGGAGGCCGTGTATCTCGTGATTCCCCGGCAGCGCCGGGCCTGCGGCTATGCCGAACTCGAGGCCTGCGTGCCCGCCTCATACCGTGGTCGGCTCGAGCGCAGTTCAATCGAGGCGTTGTTCCCGACGGCGCGCCAATGCCTCCCTTCGGAACCGCGCGACCGCCCCGTCGTCGTCACCGGCTCAATCTACCTTGCGGGCGAAATCCTCGCCCGGCTCGATCCGGCTCTCGGCCCCGTCGAGCACGAGTTGCAGGATTTCTAGCTCGGTTCGAGGGAGAGGCGGTCACCGATGGCGTCAGTCAAAGAATGACCGACCCCCGGCAGAGAGGAACCAAGGCACACGAACGAGGGAATGCCTTATGCAACTCGCGGCCCCGGGAGAGCTACAATGTCACGCTCCAAACCCCGCCCCGCGAGGTCTATCCCAGCCCCGTCGTGCTCTCGACCGCTCCTCCAACCATCGTCGCCATCCTCGTTGTCGCCCA
>JAJYAR010000234.1 GCA_021779435.1 bacterium | reverse complement strand
AATTACGGGCCGGCGACTCGGCAGTCTGTGATGATCGTCACACAGGATTGCGGCGGCGTGCCGCTCGGAGCCGCGGTTCGCGGTCCATGAAAGGAAGGGCCGCCCGGGGACTTCAGTCCCGGGCGGCCCCTCGCGAAGAAGGCGGGTCGCCCCGCCCATGAAGGCTACTGCTGCATCAGGTAGAACTCGACGCGGCGGTTCTTCCAGCGCTCCGCGAGATCGCTGTTGGGAACGACCGGATCGAGGGCTCCGACGCCGGTGGTGAACAGGCGATCGGCCGCGATGCCTCTGCGGACCAGCGCCGCCTTGATCGCCTCGGCCCTGGCCTTCGAGAGCGGAATGAGCACGTATTTCTGCTCGGCCGCCCCCTTCACCTTGTTGTCCCAGTAGATCATGACCGCGTGTCCCTCGAGCTTGATCTTGTAGTCGGGGAAGCGGGAAAGCTTCGAGGCCAGCAGATCGAGGGTGGCGAGGTTGCGCGCCGCCCGGTCCGCGGGGACGTCCTTGTAGTCGGCGGTGAAGGGCTTGAAGACGATGCTCGACACGCGAATCTTGTAGCCGTCGGCGACCTTCTCGACGAGGATGTCGGTGGAGATGACGCTCTTGACGGTGCCGACATTGCCGAACTGATCCTGGATCTTGGCGACGACCGGGTAATCGGAGGCCGATTGGACGAGATCGCCGCTCGAGCCCTTGCCGTCCCAGGCTATGGGCGCGGCGGGCCAGGTCCCGTTGAAGTTCATGAACTCGTTGCCGGCCGGATCGAGGATGTCGACCGTGTAGCTGGCGAGCGGGGCGAACTGGGACGAGCCGGTGAGCGTGATGGTCTCGGTGGCGTTCGGATTACTGGTCTGTCCGTCGGGCGCGAAGAGCTTGGTGGACAGCGCGATGTTCCCCGTCGGAGGCGTAATGTCGAGGACGAACGACGACGAGGTGACGCGCGCGGGCGCGTAGGTCGAACCGTAGTCCACCGTGAGCACGGCGGTGTAGGGCCCTTCGGGGGCCATGTTGCCGTCGTCGCCCTTGCCGTCCCAGCTGAGGCTGCTGGGAATGTTGCTCGCCGTGCCGCTGAAGCTCTTCGCGACGACGGAGTCCGAGCTGACGAGGTCGAGCTTCCAGTCGGAGACGGAGGACGCGTCGCCCACGGCGACGGCCAGGTTGATGGTGTTCATCGACGCTACGACGCCGGCGGGGGCGAAGCCGGCCGCGGAGGGCGTGACCGTCGTGGCCTCGGGCGCGACGGGCAGACCCGAGGCGGTGAACGTGCCGGTGAGGGTGCCGATGTTGCCGTAGACGTCCTGGACCTTGGCGGTGGCGGTGTACGTGGCGCCGCTGACCATGCTGGCGCCCTCGACGGTCTTGCCGTCCCAGGCGGCGGTGTTCTTAGGCCAGTTGGCCTGGAAGATCGCGACCGAGGTGCCCTTGGGGTCGAGCACGCTCAGGGTCCAGCTGGCGATATCGGCATACTGCGACTTGGCCTGGACGGTGAAGTTTATGGGATTGGCGGGACCGACCGAGGCGAGCGAGGCCGTGGCCGGATTGACCGCCACCGTGCCCGTGGGCGGAGTGGTGACGAGCCAGAAGTTGGAGCTCTTGACCTCGGTGGGCATGAAGGCTTTGCCGTAGTCGACGGCGAGATCGGCGTAGTACTGACCCTGCGGAAGGACGGCGCCGGAGGCATCCTTGCCGTCCCAGGTGAGCGAGTCGGGAACGTCGCTCGCTCCACCGGAGAAGGTCTTGACGACGCTGCCGTCGGCGACGCCGACGATCGTCACCTTCCACGTGTTGACGCTGGTCTTGGAGCCGACGCTGGTGAGAATGTCCAGGGTGTTCTTGACGGTGACGCTCGTCGGGGAGAAGCCCGGGCGCCTGGTCGAGACGGTGCTGTTCTCCGCGCCCGGCATGGTGCCGATGGCGAAGCTGCCCTGGAAGGTGCCCGCGTTGCCGAACTCATCCTTGATGGTGAGCGTCGCGGGATAGGTGACATCCTTCTGGATCATGGCGCCGGAATCGGTCTTGCCGTCCCAGCCGGCTTCGGACTTGGGCCAGGCGGCCGAGAGCGTCTTGATCGTGGCGCCGGAGGGATCCGTCACGACGATGCTCCAACTCGCGACCTTGGCGAGGGCCGGCTGGACGGTGACGTTGACCGAAATCGGTTCCTTGACGCCTTCGGGCGCGTAGGTGAAATACGCGGGATTGGGGCTGAAGCTTCCGCTCGGCGGATTGATGTCGAGGATGAAGCTCTTGGAAGCCGCCTGACCCGCGTTGAACTTGTCGCCGTAATCGACGGATAGCATCGCGGTGTAGGTGCCTTCGGGAGCCATCGCGCCCGAGTCGTTCTTGCCGTCCCAGGAGAAGGTGGAGGGCACGTCGGCGGCCGTGCCGGAAACCGTCTTGACGACGGTGTTCTGGTCGCCGATCTTGAGAGTCCAGGACTTGACCGCCTCGGGATTTCCGACGGAAATCGCGAAGGAGATGGTCTTGAACTGGGCGTCGCCCGTGGGCGTCAGGCCGGTCGCGCTGGCGACGACCGTGCTTTGGGCGGCTTCCTTGCTGGTAAGGGCGGGTTTCGTGGCGCAGCCGACGGCCGCGATCATTAGCGCAAAAATCAGGAAATATGAGGAAAACTTTAGGGTCCGCATGCATGCCTCCCTGGTCATAGATAGCTACAAAGTAAACTAGTTGCGGGCCGTCGTCAAATGCCTAACCGAAAATTATGGAAACATACCTTCGTGCGATCATGCCGGCGCGGAGGCGCCGAAAGACGGGAAAGGCGCTTCGGCGGCACCTTCGCCGCCCGGACGGGGCCGGAGGGCACCCGGAAGACGAAAGTCGCACAACGCTCCGGCGGCCGACGCATCGGCCTTTCGGCGGGCGGGGTTGAACTTCGCCTTCGCGATTTCCGAACCTTCGGGCCGGGAGCCGCCGCCGATCAAAATCGACGATTCGGGGCGGATCCCGGAGGTTCTTTCGATAGAAACACTTGACGTCGAGCCGTTCCACCGGATAAGGTGGAGTGTCATGAAACGACCGACGACTACCGGCGGCCTCACCTTCGGCGATGCGCTCGCCTCATCCCTCTCGACCTCCCCGCACCCCATTCCCGCCCGCACCATGCCCCTCCGTTTCCTCATGCGCCCCATGGCGATGTGACGCCCCGGGCGTCCACGAACTCCGGATCTGATCCGGAAGTCCGCTCCCGTCGACGCGGGAGGGACGGCGCCCGGGAGTGAACGGCCTGCAAGCCACGTCGACAGACTCCATCCTCAGATGAAACGGGGGGAAACTCCATGGACTACTCGATCATCCATCTCGGCGGCCCGGAGCATACCGGCCCGGCGGAAGCCGCCGCCGTCACGACTATCATCGCTTCGCATCCCGGCCCGCTCGTCCTCGTGATTTCCGCGTTCGGCGGGACGGCCGAGGCGCTCGAGGCCGCCGCCGAGTACGCGTCGCCCTCGGCAGGCTCCCGATTCTCCGAGTCGGGGAAGGTCGCGGCGGAGGGGAACGCGGCGCGAGCGCTCCGGGCGGAGCGCCTGGCCTCGCTGCTGTACGAAAAGCACCTGGCCTTCCTGGTCTCGCTCGCTCCGGAGCCCGGAGAGATGCGAAGGGCCTGCGACCGGCTCGCCGAAATCCGGGACGATCTGGTCCGGCTCCTCGGCGGGCCCCACTCCTCCGCCGCCCGCCGGGACCGCCTTCGCCAAACGGGAGAGCTGCTCTTCGCGGTCTGCGTCGTCGCCGCCTTTTCCCGAGTCGGGAGGACCGCGGTCCTCGTCGAGTCGGAGGCCCTCGGCCGCGCCCTCCGGGAAGCCGAGAGCGGCACGGGCAGGGAAGCCACCCTTCCCGCGATCCGCGCCGCGCTGCGCGGGCATTCCACGGCGGTGGTTCCGGAGTATTATATGAAGCTATCGGGCCGTCAGCCCGTCCGGGTAGAGTGACACGACAGGAGACAGGACATGAACGAAACCTCGAAGGGCGCCGATCGGCGCGATATCCGAAACTATCTGGGCCGGGATCTCCTCTTCGCCGACGGCTCGACCGGGACCGCCTTGCAGGCCTTGCTTCCGGAAGCCGCGGAGCGCGTGCCGCTCCTGCCGCTCGAACGGCCCGAGGTCATCGAAGAGCTGCACCGGGGCTATTTCGCGGCGGGCTCGGACATCGTGGAGACCGCCACCTTCACGGCGAGCGCCGAAGGCCTGGCCCGCTTCGCCGAGGGCGAGGATCCCGCCGCGCTCGCCTATCGCGTGAACCGCGCCGCCGCCGAGGCCGCGGTCCGCGCCGCCAGGGAAGCCGAGGCCGCGGGCGCTTCCGGAAGGCCCCGGTGGGTGGCCGGTTCCATGGGACCCGGCGGCGGACTCCCGTCCATGGGCTTCTCGAGCTGGGTCGAGCTCCGCGATTCCTACCTGCCGCAGGCCCGCGGCCTCGCCGACGGCGGAGTCGACTTCGCCATCGTCGAGACCAGCCAGGACCCCCTCCAGGTGAAGGCCGCCCTGGCCGCGCTGGCGCACCCCGACGGCGGCCGGGGACTTAAGGCGATCGTGTCGGCCACGGTGGAGCCCGGCGGCAGGCTCCTGGCCGGGACCTCGCCCGCGGCCTTCGCCGCCATCATCGCGCCCTTCGGGCCTCTGGCCGTCGGCATGAACTGCTCGGGCGGCCCCGACGAGCTGGCCCGGCCCTTCGCCGAGCTCGCCGCGCATTCCCCCTTCCCGCTCTGCTTCATGCCCAACGCGGGTCTGCCCCTGCAGGAGGGCGGCCGCACCCGATGGCCCCTCGGCCCCGAGGATTTCGCCGCGAAGACCGAGGCGGTGGCGCGGCGCCACGGGGTGGCCGTCGTCGGGGGCTGCTGCGGCACGGGCGTCGAGCACATCCGCGCCCTCGCGCGGCGTCTGGCGGACCGGCCGCGGCCCGAGGCCAGGCCGCCGCTCCGCCCCGCCCTGGCATCGCTGTACGAACTCAAGGCGCTCGGCCCCGGCGCGGCCGCGATCGGCGCCGGGGCCGACGTCGCGGGCTCGCCGCGCTTCGGCGCCCTCCTCGACTCGGGCGATTTCGACGCTCTGGCCGACGCCGCCCTGGAGGCCGAGGCTTCCGGCGTCGGGGCCGTCCGCCTGCGCCTCGGGCGTCCGGGGCGGGAC
>JAJYAR010000233.1 GCA_021779435.1 bacterium | reverse complement strand
GCTGCAGCGCCCCGGTAAGAGGCCATGCCGTGTAAATCGTCTCTTCGGCGTAATGCTTCTCCAAATAGTTCGCCGCCTCCTGATGCAGCCGGACAAAGTCGACTAAGGCGAGGTTATTCTCATAAGGAAACGGAAACGCCGGATTGAGAAACCATCCACTTACTAACCCGGCTCCCAGAACCGCTACGGCCGGAAACCGCCAACGCAGCGAAATCGTGGAAAACCCCGCAGCATACGCGCAGTAAAGCACCGGTAGCACCGGCAACAAATATCGTTCCAGCGCCGCTCCCCCGAGTATGGTCACGAGCAGCGTCTGCGCCACTCCCACCAGGAATACAATCCGCCACGCCCGCCCTCGAAACACCTCCGTCTTCCACAGCGAGTAAAGCAGCGCCGCCGCGCCCACCCAGCGGAAATCGGCAACAAATAAGAAATAAAGCCGCCGCAGAACCGATACTGTCACTCGTACCGGATGCAGCGCATAGGTCAGGTTGTAGTGCGTGTATCCGGGACTCCCAAACAAATACCCGGTCTCATGCCACAGCACCGCAAGCCAGATCCCCAGCGCCACCAGCGGCGCAACGAACACCAGGGCATCCTTCCGCCGTCCCTCCCGCAGCAACACCGCGCCCAGCACCACCGGAACCACCACGCTCGTGTCCTTCATGAGCACCAGCGCGACCGAGGCCGCCGCCGCGCATCCCACCAAGTCATCCAGAAACAGCACCAGCACAACCGCCGTCATCAGCGCCGCGGGCAGATCAAGCTGCGCCAGCAGCGACTGCATCTGAAACAACGGATCGGCCAGCAGCAGCACAGCCGCCAGAATCGCGTATCCCGGCCGCAACCCCAGCCTTCCCGCCAACCCATAGGTCGCCGCAACCACCCCCGCCGCCACAACCAGCATCGCGGCCCGCGTCGCCGGAATCGAGTAACCGACGACGCTCCAAACCAGCGCCAGATAGGCCATCAACCCTGGTGGGTGCGAATTGGGAACCGTGGAACGCGGAATCCACGCTCCGTGTTGAAGAATGTCTAACCCGGCCGGAACGAACTGTCCAAGCTCATCCCAGAAGTAAGGCAGACGCAGATACGGCCAGTGCAGCGCGAACACGGCAAGGGCAGAGGCAGCCAGCGCAAGCGCCGTGCCCCGCCGCCGGTTCACTGAATCGAGCCACCCGGCGTTTTCGGTTCGATGCGAATCTCGCCAAACGTGGCCTCATACTGCGTCAGGTTCTGCTGCAACACGTTGAACAGCGCCTTCGCCTGCTGTGGGCTGAGGTAAATCCCCTGGAAGTTCTGAATCGTCACCGTCTCGGGCGCGGTCTGATTCACCGTCCCGAACAGCAGAAAGAAATCCCAGAGGTTCACCCTCATCTGTACGCTGTTTGAATAGTTCTCGCGGTAGTCCGGCGTGTTCGCCAGGTGAATCTTCGGTTGCGGTATCGACGGCGTCATCACAGACATCATCCCACGCCGCGCCGCCTACGCTCCCGACAGCATGTCTTTGGCCGAAATCGCCACCAGCGCCAGCGTCAGCCCGATCATGATCACCACCGACGACCACGCCACCACGTTGTAGAACCGCGAATTCGTCCATTCCTTCATCAACCGCTGCCGGTTGATCAGCAACACCATGTAGATCAGCACGAACGGCAGCAGCACGCCGTTGATCACCTGGCTGAACAGAATCATCTTCACCAGCGGGAAATTCGGCCACAGAATAATGCCCGCCCCGAACACCACCAGCAGCGTGTACAGCCAGTAAAATATCGGCGCCTGGTCCATCCGCTTGTCCACACCGGACTCGAATCCCAGCCCTTCGCACACCGTGTACACCGTCGACAACGGCAGAATGCAAGCCGCGAAGAACGACGCGTTGAACAATCCCGCGCTGAACAGCAGGTAAGCGTACTGGCCAAACGGCTTCAATGCCAACGCCGCATCCGCCGCATTTTCGATGTCCCGCGGCCCGCGCGCCCAGATCGCCGCCGCGCACGAAACGATAATGAAGAACGCCACCACGTCCGTGATGATGCACCCGATGACGACTTCCAGCCGGCTCTCGACATACTCCTTCGCCGTAATGCCTTTCTCCACCACCGCCGACTGCAGGTAAAACTGCATCCAGGGCGCGATAGACGTCCCCACCAGGCCGATCAGCATGAAAATGTACGGCGTGTCGAACAACACAATCGGCTTCACGCTCGCCACCACGGCCGTCTTCCAGTCCGGCCCGATCAGAAAGCCGGAAATGATGTAAGTGACATATAACCCGCACGCCACCAGAAACACCTTCTCCACGCTCCGGTAACTGCCCCTTACCACCAGGTACCAAACCGCCGCCGCGCAAATCGGAACCGAAACATATCGCGAGATGTGAAATAACTCGAGCGACGTCGCAATTCCGGCGAACTCGGCGATGATATTGGTGAAATTCGCCGCCACCAGCGCCGTCATCAGGAAAAACGTCGTGCGCAGGCCGAACTCTTCGCGAATCAGATCCGACAGGCCCTTGCCCGTCACCGCCCCCATCCGCGAGCACATCTCCTGCGTCACAATCAGGAGAATCGTAATCGGAATCAGCGTCCACAGCGGCAGGTAGCCGTACTTTGCTCCCGCCTGCGAGTAAGTGAGGATCCCGCCGGAGTCGTTATCGACGTTGGCGGTAATGAGACCCGGCCCGATCACCGCCGCAAAGATGAGAAGCCGCGTCCGGAAGCGCTTCCACATGGCCAGGGTCGTCCTTCATTTTTGCCTCAGTAGTGTAATGATTTCGTCAGCGGTGATCGCGCCGGACAGCTTTCCCTGGTCGTCCACAACAGGCAACGTCAGTAGATTGTATTTGTCGAAAAGTTCGACAATCCTGTCCTGCGTTTCCTCTTCATGGACGGTGATAAGCCGATCGAGCGCCAGGTCCCGCAGCGGCGCATGTCCCGGCGCGGCCAACAAACGCGACATCGGAACCGCTCCCGTCAGCCGCCCGTCCTCCTCCACCAGGAAGATCGTGTTCAGCGTCTCCGGCAGTTCCTCCCGCGTGTGCAGCGCCGCCAGCGCCGCCGCCACCGAAGCCCCCGAATGCACCGCGATGAAGTCCCGGCTCATCAACCCGCCCGCGGAGTCTTCGTCGAACTCGAGCAACTCGCGCAACTCCGTTTTCGGCTCGTGCCCCATCTCCTCCAGAATCTCTTCCGACGTCTCTTTCCCGAGTTCGCTCAGCACGTCCGCCGCTTCGTGAGGCGGCATCTCCTCGATAATCTCCGCCGCTTTCTCGGTCTCCAGCGACTCGACAATACTCGCCTGAATGTCCGGATCGATTTCCGATAGCGTCTCCGCCGCCACTTCGCTGTCGATCGTCTCGAAAATCGCCTCGCGGTCCTCCGGAGTCAGGTCCTCCACAATGTCCGCCAAATCCGCCGGGTGCATCTTCTCGAGCAAACGGTTGCTGATGTTCAGCCGCAGCCGCCTCTGCGGGTCCGCCTCGAGAATGTTGCAGAACTCCCACGGGATCGAATGCGGCGCGATGTGCGTCTGCGTCTTCCGGATCCAGCGTGGTGGCACAACCCCCCGCAGCAGCCGGCGATACACACTGCGGACCCCGATGTCGACCTCGAGTATCTTCAATTCCGCGCGGTCCTCGCGCTCCACCACGTCGAACGTCACGTCGGTGACCCGCACCACCTTCCGCCCATGCGCGTCAATGATCTGCTGGTCCAGCAGGTCGCGCATCAGCCTTAGCATGTATTCGTCGGAATGATACGGCGTGAGCTGCTCGTCCTTGAGCGAAATGCCGTCGAGCGTTATTGAGTGCACCTGGTCGTAGCGCACCGTCAGCCACGCCCAACCTCCGCCCACCAGGTACCGGTCCACGCGCGCCGCATCCACCAGAGGCACAAGGGCGGCGTCGCGAACCACGCCGATTCGCTTTCCTTTCAGATCGAAGACAGGGAGGCCGTATAGTTCGGTAAGGTACAAGATCTCCGCCATATAGAGCCACCCGACGTCATCGAATTCGTGCAGGGTACAGCGGCCGCACATCCCTCCACGGCCATCTCCACACCTACTTCTAACTATGCCCCAAACCGCCGGATAGAGGCAACAATGCAGCCGTGAATCTCCCGTAACGTCCCGTCGATCGCTTACCCTACCGCGCGGCGCGTTCCAGTTCCATAGCGTGCGCCCCAACCGCGGCTTCGAGCCCATCCAGGTCGTAGCCCCCTTCGAGCACGCTCACCAGCCGGCCATGCGAGTAACGGTCCGCCATCTCCGCCATCAGGCGCGTCAGGTCGGCGAAATCGTGGTCCGTCAGCCGGAACCGCCCCAACGGATCGCCCAACCTCGAGTCGAACCCGGCCGAGACGAACACAAACTCCGGCCGGAAATGCTCCACCGCGGGCAACAGCACATGCTCGAACGCCCCTAGAATCTGCTGCCGCCCGGAACCGGCTGGCAGCGGGCAGTTAATGATCGTCCCCTGAGCCGCGCCTTCTCCCATCTCGTTCGCATCGCCGGTCCCGGGATACCACGGATGCTGATGCGTGCTGAAGAAGAGCACCGAAGCGTCGGCATAGAAGATCTCCTGCGTCCCGTTCCCGTGGTGCACGTCCCAGTCGGCGATCAGCACCCTTCCCACCCCGTGCCGCCTCTGCGCATACCGCGCCGCCAGCGCCACGTTGTTGAACAGGCAAAACCCCATACCCCGGTCCGAAGTGGCGTGATGCCCCGGAGGCCGCACAATCGCGAACGCGTTCTTCGCCGTCCCGCCGGCAACCCGGTCCACCGCCTCCAGCACTGTTCCTACGGCCGCCAACGCCACATCAAATGACCGCGGGCAGATTTGCGTATCGCCCGTCGCCAGCATCTCCCGGCCCGACGCCACATCCCGCTCCACCGTCCGTAAATAGTCGCGCTGGTGGCACAGTAGCAAATCGTCTTCGGTGGCCGCGCGCCCGTCAAACGCGCTCAGCGGCCGTCCGGCCAAACCCCGCAGCGCCGCATCGAAACGCGCCGGCTGTTCCGGATGCCCCAGCCCCGTGTCGTGCTCGCGCGAAACCGGCGAAGCGAGCCACACCGTGCCCCCGCTCATGCCGCCATTCTCTCAAGCAGGCGGCGCTTCACCTCCGGCCATTCCTTGTAC
>JAJYAR010000232.1 GCA_021779435.1 bacterium | reverse complement strand
CGCTGTCAGCAAGCAGCTGCGAAAGTGCTCCGGTGTTGAGATTGGGACGCATTAGACGGTGAGGACCGGTCAACAAATTGGAATGGTTCTAATGTGCAAGTGAGAATTAGACCTATTCCAAATAAAAGTACCGAATCGCAATAGGCAGTGCCACTCTGGATAGAAACCAAACCTCTGGAAACGACCAGGTTGCTACTTTGAATGTCCCACGCCGCCCAGACTGGCTGCCCGTGTCACATGCTCCCGCTTCTTCTCTTCAGCTCGTCCGCGTATCCACTCGCATCGATCGGCAGGGCGACGGGCGCGTGACGCCAGGCCGACAACAGGATCGCGTTCGCCAGTTCCACCGAACGGATTCCTTCCTCCGCCGGAGCCAGCAACGGCACGCCGTCGAGGATCGCGTCCACGAAATTCTGAAGCGTTTCAACATGCTGACCTCCGTGCCCTTGCACTTCGATAGGCACGAGCTCCGATGCGGGCCTGCCGAAGCGCTCGGTCGTTTTCGCGCTGTACTCCGAGACGGGCACTTGATTGCGCTGCCAAACGAGCCGGTCGCTTTCGTAAACCACCCTTCCCCGTTCCGCTGCGATTTCGAGCCGGTTCGTCCCGGGCGCCTCGCCGGTCGACGTGATGAACGTCGCATGCATGCCGTCACCGTACTCGAAGTACGCGGTCACGTCGTCCTCCACCTCGATGGCGTGGTACCGGCCGAACCCGCAAAAACCGACGACACGTTTCGGCATTCCGAAAAGCCACTGGAACAGGTCCAGATTGTGAGGGCACTGGTTCAGCAGCACGCCGCCGCCCTCCCCTGCCCAGGTCGCACGCCAGCCGTCACCTGCATAATACGCGGCCGGGCGGAACCAATCGGTGATCGTCCACTGGATACGCCGGAGCGCCCCGAGTTCGCCGGTGCTGATCAGACGGCGAATCGCCTGATAGTAGGGATCGGTCCGCTGGTTGAACATCGCGGCAAACACCTGCGCCTCCCGCCCGCGATGGGCGTCAAGCAGCCGACGGGCGTCGGCGACGTGAACCGAAATCGGCTTCTCCACGAGCACGTGCAAGCCCGCCTCGAGCGCCGCGATCCCGAGCGTCGTATGCGCGTAGTGCGGCGTGGCAATCAGCACCGCGTCGATGCAGCCCGACGCAAACAGCTCCTCCGGGCGCGTGAATCCGCGGGCGCCGGGAAACCCATCGGCCGAACCGGCCGATGCGTCGCACACCGCCGCCAGTTCGCACCGCGAGAGCTTTCCGGCGAGCACGTTCGCGGCATGCGTCCGCCCCATGTTGCCCATCCCGATGATTCCCAGCCGTACGTTTTTCTTGCTGCTCACGCGTGGATTTCTGCCCGGGCGCCGGGCGGAGGCAAACCCGATCGCCCCATCCTGATCGGCGGGAGCGAACGAACATCCGATTCGGCGGAAAAAGCACTTGCGTCGCGTTCCACGCTGGCTCTTTGTGACCCACCACTTGTTTCGGGCTGTAGCGTAGCCTGGTAGCGCGCTTGCATGGGGTGCAAGAGGTCGTGAGTTCGAATCTCACCAGCCCGACCATTTTCCCCGCCGGTTCAGACGGAAAAGCTTTGCACCCGTGTCCCCTGAACCGCCGGCACCGAACCCGCCAAAAGTGACTTCGGAACAGGCCCCCTCGGTCAGGTGAGGTTCTGGCGGCAAAATGCGTTGTACCGGGAGCGCTGCCGGACATGCTGGCACGCGTGTCCCACCGCTCGCTCCCAGCCGCAACGGTAGATTCAGCGAGGGTGGTTGCGTAGTTCTCACCCCAGATGCGGATTGCCCAGCAAGGCGGAGATTGCCCATATAGGGGATAACCCTCAATGAGTTCATTGCCCACATTGCCGAAGCGCTCGTGGCTTGAGCGGGCATCGCTCGGCTTGGAAATGGCCGTGCTGGCGCTCGCGTTTCTGACGATCGTGGCGTGGGCGACGCACACCGACATCATCCTTCAGCCACCACGGATGGGGCATGCGTCGTTCAAGCTGAACTCAGCCCTCGGGTTCATGATTCTCGGCGGCGTCCTCGTCGCCCTCGAATGCGGCGTCCGGCGCGTGGCGTGGCTTGCCCTTGTCCCCGCAGCCATCGGCGCCGCGACCATCGCGGAGTACGTTCTTCACCTCAATCCGGGCATCGATGAGTTGCTGGCACGCGATTACCTTCAGACAAACTCCGGCTACGCGGGCCGGATGCCAGCCATCTCCGCCTTGTCACTGCTGCTGAGTGGCGTGGCGCTGGCCTGGAGCGGTTCCGCCCGGTTCGCCTCCATTCGACTGCTCGTCGCCGCAATCGTCGGCTCGGTCGTCAGTTCAGCCGGGTTCTCAACCTTGGTGGGCTACGGCGCCGGTCTGCCGGCTGTGTACACCTGGGGCTCCTCGATCCCAACGGCCCCTGTCGCCGCACTCACGCTTCTGCTCTTCGGCATGGCGTTGGTCAGCTTTGCATGGCGCGAAAGCACGCGCCTCGCCGGCGAGCCTCCCGCCTGGTCGCCGCTGCCGGTCGTCGTCGGCTGCCTCACGATGACGATCATCCTGTGGGTCGGCCTGGGCCAGCGCGAGCGCACCTACATCGACGCCAAGACAGTCACCGCCATGGTCAGGTTCGTGACCAACGTGAACGCGGAAATCGAACGCGAGACGAACGGGATGGAGCGGATGGCAGGCACTCTGGGCAATGGCGCGAATTCCTCCGCAACCTGGGAAGCCGGTGCTCGCACGCAATGGGCGTCCGCCTCGGAAAAGGGCTGCTTCGCCATCGAGTACCTCGATGCCACGGGGCGCACCGTCGACATCTTCCCGCGCGCGAACAACGAGTCGGCCATGTCCTTCGACCATGCATCGCTTCCGGAACGCCGGGACGCGCTGAATGAGGCTCGCTCAACGGGAGTGCCGGTCGTCTCTCCCACGACCCGGATCATCACCGCCGGCACGAGCCAGCCGGGCTTCATCATCTACGCGCCAGTCCTGCGCGATGGCACCAGCGTCGGGTTCATCGCAGCCGAGTACGGCTATCAGCCGCTTTTCGACAACATCGCCTCCCGCGAGGGCACGACGAACCAGTACCACGTCTCGGCCTCGATCCTCGGCACACCCGTGTACGTTTCGAAATCCCCGAACGCGCCGCCCGCCTCCGATCTCACCAACACCCATATCTTCCCCATCGCCGACAGGCGTGTGAATGTCAGCCTTACGCCATTGCCCGATGCGGTGACACGCGACCGCCGGTACCTTCCCGAGCTGGCACTGCTCGCCGGTTTCGGCATCACCGGCCTTTTCGGGCTGAGTGTTCACCTGGCCCGTCGCGCAAGGGCCGGGCAGCGGGCGGCCGAGCTCTCCAACAAACGACTGTTCGCCGAAAACGAGGAACGCCGCCGCATCGAGGCACGCCTCAAGGTTTCCGATGATCGCCTCAGGCTCGCACTCGATTCGACTCAGATCGGCATCTTTGAATGGAGCGTTCCGGCGGGACATGTCTATTACAGCCCCGCACTCTGGGCCATGCTGGGTTACGACCACGCCGCCATGCCGTCCACGATCGACGCCTGGCGCGCGCTCATTCACCCCGACGATCTGCCAACCTATCAGCAGCGCATCGAAGCGCAGCTGAGCGGGGCCGTGTCCTTCATCGAACCGGAATACCGCGTCCGCGCCCGCAATGGCGTGTGGCGCTGGTTGTACAGCCGCTCGAAGTCCGTCGCCATCGCGACCGACGGCCGGCCCATCCGCATCGTCGGAACCCTGCAGGACGTCACGGCCCGGCGCGAAGCCGAACTGGCCCTTCGACAAAGCCAGGCCGAGGCCCGCAAGCTGTCCCTCGTCGCAGCGACCACCGACAACCCAGTCCTCATCACCTCCGCCGACGGCCGCATCGAGTGGGCCAACGAGGCCTTCTGCCGCGTGATGGAATACCCGCTCAGCGAGGTCACCGGCAAGAGTCCCACTCATTTCATGATCGGGCCGGAGACCAACCAACGCACGTTGTCCCGGATCCGCACCGCGCTCGCCGAGGGCGAGGGTATCAGCACGGACATCGTCCACTACTCGAAGTCCGGTCAGAAATTCCACCTTCACATCGAGGTCCAGCCGGTCCGCAACGCGAACAGCGAACTCGCGAATTTCATCGTTGTCGCCACCGACATCACCGCGCGGGTCGAAACGGAACACCAGTTGCGCCGCGCCAAGGCCGAAGCCGACGACGCGTCCCGCGCCAAGAGCGAATTCCTCGCCTCGATGTCCCACGAGATCCGCACGCCCATGAACGGCGTCATCGGCATGACGAGCCTGCTGATGGAGACGAAGCTCAGCAGCGAGCAGCGGGACTACGTGAACACGATCCGCACCTCCGGCGAGGCCCTGCTCACGATCATCAACGACATTCTCGATTTCTCGAAGATCGAATCGGGAAGGATGGAGCTGGAACGCGAACCGATGGATCTTGTGGTCTGCGTCGAGGAAGCCCTCGACTTGTTCGCACTCCAGGCCGCTTCCAAGAAACTCGAGATAGGCTACTTCATGGCGGCCGACGTTCCTCCCTGGATCCTCGGTGACGTCACCCGGCTCCGCCAGGTGCTGGTCAACGTCGTCAACAACGCCGTCAAGTTCACCCCCAGCGGCAGCATCTCCATCGAGATCCGGAAGGTTGCCACGCCGGAGCCCGCCCAGCTGCCGCGTGACGACACGCCCCCGCCGGCAGATCCGAACTGCATCATCCTCGAGTTCACCGTCCGCGACACGGGAATCGGAATCCCTCCCGAGCGCGTCGACCGGCTCTTCCGGGCGTTCAGTCAGGTCGACTCGTCCACCACCCGCAAATACGGGGGCACCGGACTGGGCCTGGCGATCTGTCAGCGGCTCACGCAGCTGATGGGTGGCGACATCCGCGTCCAGAGCACCACCAATCAGGGCTCGACGTTCGTCTTTACCATCGCAACCGAAGCCGCCCCGGACCTCGCCGATACACCGCAGCCGGAGCCGCCCGCGGCTCTTCGCAGCGGCACCGTGCTCTGCATCGAGACATTCGAGCACGTCTTCGAGGTGCGGCGCGAGAACGCGGTCCTGCGCCAGCTCAACGTGAACCTCTCCGACGAGGTGAGCCGGCTCCGGGAGGCCCGCCTCGAGAACCTCCGCCTCCGG
>JAJYAR010000006.1 GCA_021779435.1 bacterium | reverse complement strand
AGGCATCGGCCCGAGTTTCCATCAGCAGCTTCCTTTCGCGCATCGTGATCACCGTCACCAACTCGTCCGCCTCGGCGTACGCGAGCTCCTTGGCCTTCATGAACTCAGGAATCACGCCGACGACCCGACCTCCCGTCTGCTTCACGGCGCGGGCGACGGCCCCCATCATGCCGGTGCGTCCGCCTCCGTACACCAATCCCCACCCCCCGGAGACCATCTGCCGACCGAGTTCCGCCGCAGCGGCGTAGTACTTCGGGTCGAGCCGGTCGCTCGAGGCGCAATACACACAGAGTAGTTTCGTCATGGAAGGGCGTTGAGTGCTGAGGGACACGCATCACAGATGAGAGGCCGGCTTGTTCAAGGTTGAAGCTGAATTCAAGTTTGGCGTCCGAAGCAGATTAGCCACAGAGATCACGGAGCTCCGACACGGAGTTCACAGAGAATACCTTTGGAACGCGCTGCGGGCTCAGGCGCCTTGCTGTTTTGCGCCGGCGCGATTTGTCGCTGGGGCCTCCGGCTTGGCTCGGTTTGGGCCTCAGTGTCCTCTGTGGCCAAATCGGAATTCGAATTCGGCGTTCCGACTTCCGTCCGCTCGCCTCTCGCCTCTAGCCTCTCGCCTCCATCTCACCTCTTGCCTCCTCCCTACACAGGTCGTCTCGCTCCGTCTCCAACGGGGCTCCTTCATCTGGGGCACGCGCGCACTTTCTGGATTGCCTCCGAACGCGCGCGCCGCGCGGGCGGCACGCTCCTCCTCCGCAACGACGACCTCGACGCGGCGCGGTTTCGGTTGGATTTCGTGCAGGCCGTACAGGATGACCTGCGCTGGCTCGGTCTGAACTGGGACGGCCCGATGATTTCGCAAACCGACCGCATGCCGCGTTACCGCGCAGCGCTCGAACGGCTCCACGCGAGCGGATGGATCTTCCCGTGCACGCGTTCGCGCAGGGACGTGTTGGACGCCGCAGGAGCCCCGCACGAAGGCGGCGCCGACCAGGAGCCGGTTTACCCGAAGGAGTTTCGGCCGCCCGCCGATGCCCCGCTGCCCGCGCTCGGCGATCCGGTCACCGTGAACTGGCGGTTCCGCGTGCCCGACGGCGAGGAAATCACGTTCGAGGACAAACGGGCCGGCGTGCAGCGCGCCGTCTGTGGCCGCGATTTCGGCGATTTCCTGGTTTGGCGGAAAGACAACGTACCGAGCTACCAGCTCGCCACGGTGGTCGACGACGCCGAACTCGGCGTCACCGAGGTGGTCCGCGGCGACGACCTGATCAAAAGCACATTCCGTCAGATTTTGCTGTTTCGCGCACTTGGGTGGACCCTTCCGGATTTCTACCACGCGCCGCTCATGCTCGACGATCGCGGCCAGCGGCTCGCGAAACGCCACGACGCGCTCGCGCTTCGCACCCTCCGCGAACGCGGGGTGACTCCCGCAGAGATCATTCGCGGGTTCGAGGAAGCGCCGGGTCGCAAATGAATTTGCTCCTACGGGGGCAGGCGCGATCCCGGGAGGAGCAGATTTGTCTCCGATGCCTCGGCGACCATGCATGGCTCCGCGAATGAACCGGGCTGCCGCAAACATTCATTCGGCTTAGGTTGCGCGCTTGCCGCGCAACGTTGCGAGCGAGTTCGCAACCTACAGGGTCCCACAGTCCCACCGGCGCGGCATAGGGGTCCGGGGCCCTCACCCGTGATCCACCGCTGGAACACCCACGGCGTCGGCCGCCCGCCAGCAGTGCCCCACTTTCCGGTTTCCTTCCGCGACGTTCCTGACTTTCTCATCCGACATGCCCGCGAAGATCGGCGTCATCAACATCTCGGACCGTGCGAGCGTCGGCGTTTACGAAGACACTCCGGGCAAGTCATGCGTCGCCCTCCTGCGCGAGTGGCTGGCGACGCCGTTCGACGTCGATTACCGGGTGATCCCGGACGAACAACCGGCAATCGAAACCGAACTTCGGCGCATGGCAGACGAGGCGGGATGCTGCCTCGTGGTGACGACGGGCGGCACCGGTCCGGCGCCGCGCGACGTGACGCCAGAGGCCACCTTCGCGGTCTGTGACAAGATGCTGCCCGGCTTTGGTGAGCAGATGCGGGCGGCCTCGTTGAAATATGTGCCGACCGCCATTCTCTCGCGGCAGACGGCGGGAATCAGAGGGAAGACTCTCATCGTGAATCTGCCGGGGCGGCCGAAAGCGATTCGCGAGAACCTCGAAGCCGTGTTCCCCGCGATCCCGTACTGCATCGACCTGATCGGCAACGTACGGTTGGAAACGAACGAAGCCGTGATGAAGGCATTTCGGCCGAAAGCGTGAAGGGAATTATCGATTCTGGATTCTCGCTTTTCGATTGGCGTCCTGGTGGCTGCGACCTGTCCGCGCAACGTTGCGAGCAAGCTCGCAACCTACATCGGAGCTGGAGCGCCAGCGAATGCCGAGAGCGCGAGCCCGGCTTTACCGAAGCCTCCGGTCATCCGGCCTCTGGCTTCCGCCTTTCGCCTCCGCCTTCAGCCCTTCACATGATGCGGGTTGCGCCACTCGACGGGAATCACGGACTCGGGACCGATGATGTACACGCGGTAATACAGCCAGAAGACGATCCCTCCGAGCACGAGGAGAAAGCACGCCTCGCCGAGTGCTCCGAAACGCATGCGGCTGTTACGGTGGAGCGTCGCGACGATCGCTGAAATTGCCGGAGCCGCCACGAAGCCGACGAGCGCCCCACCAAACAGAACCATGCCCATGATCGCCGCCGTGCGGAGAAAGGCGTCATCGATGAGCTTGGCCTTGTAGCTGACCAGCTCGACACACAGGTTCAGCAGCAAAAGGCAGCACGGGAGGACGTAGTAGTTTCTAACGACCTGATTGCTTTTCATCGGCGGTTGGTTGCAGGAAGGAAAGGGTTCGGCAAACTACTCTCGCTTCGCCGCACCTGCCCCAACCGTCAACCCAGGATTGCTGTGCCCTACCTCAAAATTCAGACGAATCTGCCCCTCTCGAAGAAAGCCGAGCGCACAGTCCTGAAAAATGCCTCGCAGCTCGTAGCGGAACTGCTCGGCAAGCCGGAGTCTTACGTCATGGTCGCGCTCGAGGCCAATATACCGATGCTGTTCGCCGGCAGTGACGACCCGGTGGCCTTCCTCGAACTGAAGAGCATCGGGCTGCCTGCGCAGCGCACCAAGGACCTGTCCGAAGCACTGTGCCAGATGGTCGAAGGCCATCTCGGCGTGCCTTCCGACCGCGTGTACGTGAAGTTCATCGACGTGAAGCGCGGAATGTGGGGATGGAAGGGCGACACGTTCTGAGCGGATCAGCATGCTGGGCGTTCCCCCAAACGCGGGGTGAGAGCACGCAACCCACAGCGCCGCGCGAAGTCATCGCAGAAGATCTGCTCCTGCCGAAACGCGCCCTTCAGTTATTCTCGCACGTCTCGCAGTTGCCTCCGCAGCCGCAGCTCGGCGGCGGCGGGGAAGCATGCTGTGCGATGAAACCGTAGCCGCCGCTGATCACACGCCGTACGGGTTCGCCCGTTTCAGGATGCCGGGTGAGCGGCTTGTCCTTCATCGACTGCCGAAGCTCGAACTGGCGCGGCTTGGCACCTGGTTTTTGCGGGATCGTCTCGTACGTGTACGTGGCCATCGGGGGGTGGAGGGTGACGGGACGCAGGCGAATTTCAAGCGGGCTCCCGGCCGAAACTCGGACCCACAGGCCAACCGCCACGCTCTCCAGTCCTTTCTCTCAGAGCTCCGTGTACTTGTCGGCGCGACCGCGGGCCTTCTCGACCGGGTATTTCTTCCCGTTGGCGATCATCTTCGTCTCGATCGACGCGGCGACATCGAGCCCCGTGGCGTTGGCGAACTCCAGCGCGTAAATCACGATGTCGGCGAGTTCATCGGCAATCTTGCCGCGCTTCACCGGGTCGTTCGCGATCCCCCGCGACTGCTCGGATGTCGCCCAAAGGAAGAACTCCATCAGCTCGCCCGACTCGGCCGCGAGCGCCATGCTGAGGTTCTTCGGCGAATGAAACTGCTCCCACTCGCGCGCGCGAGCGAACGCCATGACGTGCTCTTTGATTTGCTGAACCGTGGTGCTGGAATCGGTGAACGCTGCCATGGGCCCACGCTGCCAACCAGTACAGCGCCACGCAATCTCCGCCCGCACATAATTTCATGCTTGGCACGCCGCCTGCATTATGCAGCGTCGCACACGTTTTAGAGTAATGACCGCGTCGCTTACACATCATCGCAGCCAGGCCGCCGGCACTTCGTTCACGAAGGCCCGCGTCCAGTCTCGCTGCGTCGCGATGCGACCGGTCGTTATTTCCGCTTGGAATAAAAACACCGTCGCGGGCCACCAGAACTAATCTCCGTTTAACGGAAGCATTCAGTTCTCCCTGAGCCCGGCGGCCCCAAGCCACCGAGGAAATGCTTCCATTCATTTTCTCCCATGAACACGACCATACATCCCTTCGTCACCACGAACCGCAATCGTAACGCGGTCCGCGGGACGTCCGACACGTTCCGTCCTCCGCACTACGAGTGCGAGGAGACGCCGGACGCGATGAAGCTCGTCGTTTATCTGCCAGGCGTGAGTGCCGCGGGAGTCGACATCGAGGCTCGCGGCGCAGACCTGACGATCACGGCGCGCAAGTCGCATCTCGTGCGCGTCAACTGGACGTCCGCACACCTCGAGGCCGCGCAACTCGACTACCGGTTGAAGCTCCGCCTCGGGTTCGGCTTCGATTTTCCCGCAATGGCAGCCGAAATCACGAACGGTGTGCTCTCGGTGACGCTTCCCAAGCGCGCCGTTGAGACCTTCCGTCTCGAACGGGTTGCCTGATCCCCGACTCGCCGGCCGCGGAACGCGTGGGGCGCTGCTTCAATGCGCGCCCCATTGCTCCCGGCCTGCGAGTCGGCGGGACGCCGCCGTGCCCGGCCGGTCGCCCCGCCACTCCCGTTTTCCCACGCAACGTATTCACCCCATTTCGCAGCTTTCGGTTAATCACGCCCTCGCGCGTGCCGATAAACCAACCAGTTCCGTACCCCGATGAAACTTCCCCAACACTGGCTCCGGCTTGTCTTCGGACCGACACCTCACGTCACGGAGAGCATCAACGTGGTCACCCGCAGTGATGTTCAATGGGGCTCTCCCATTTTCCGCGCCCCGGGGCTGCCGACTCCGCACCAGATCAATCGCGAGGTCCCCTTCACCGCGGAGTTCCGTCCGCAATTCGGAAAGCGTCACTGACGCACCCGAATTTTCGTCAAAGATTTAATGGCACAACGCGCGCGTCGTTGTGTCACCGGGTGTGTTCCCGATGTATTTTCCTCTTCCCAATTTCAACGTCCAGCGAACCCCCGAGCCACCGCAGGTGGTCCGGGTTGTCGCGCAATCCGACGTGATGTGGGATCGGCCGGTGTTCAAGGCTCCGCCGCTGGAGATCAACCAGTCGTTTGATGCGAAAGCCGTCGTGAACGAGCTTCGCCAGGTCATCCTGTTTCGCTGATCCTGCGCGCCGCGTCGCGGCTGTGGAGCGGTCGCAGTGTTGATGGATTGGGAATAACTTCCGCGAGGATCCGCTGGATTTTCGGCGCGGAATATGTCCATGATCCGCCTCCCCACCCCGTGCCCACCCGTTCAGGAGAAGAGCTGAGCCTGCGGCGTTCCCGCGAGCATCCCATTCAGATCGCAACGCGAGTCGAACTGGTGAAGGCCGCATACGCCGAGCTTGCGGGCGCAACGATCTCGTCGACGGCGGCAGCCGTCGCCTTTGCATTTCTGTTGTCGGCAGAGTTCACGAGCCGGACCCTGTGGGTCTGGATCGGTGCGATGCTCGTCCTGGCGGCGCTGCGCTTCTGGCTCTCGGCAGCCTTCAAGCGCGCCGACGGCACCGCCGATTCCCACCGCCGATGGGGGCTGCGGCTGGTCATTGCGACGACTGCGACAGGCCTCGGATGGGGGATCACCGCGTGGATCTTCCCCACGCTCGTCACCGGCGGACCGCTCAGCGCCGCGCACGTGCTGGTGCTCGCGGGCATCACCACCGGCTCCGCCCGGCTTCTTCTGCCGCTGCGCAAGGGAGGCATCGCGTACCTGCTGTCCATCATGGGCCCCGTCGGTTTGCGTTACTTCGCCGAAGCGGACCTGGCGGGCGCCGCACTCGGCGGTTGCACGGTGTTCTTCATCCTCTACATGGCCCACGCCAGCCTGCGGAACCACCGCGCGTTTTCCGATGCGATGGTGATGCGTTTTGAGCGCGAAGCGCTCGCCGCCGAGTTGGAGGCCGAGAACGCGCGTCGCGAGGTGCGCGAGGCCGAACTGCGGGAGGCCCGCGAGCAGGCCGAGTCCGCAAGCCGGGCCAAGGACGAGTTTCTGGCCACGATCACCCATGAGATCCGCACGCCGATCAATGGCGTGCTGGGAATGCTGCGCGTGCTCCGTGACACGCCGTTGTCGCGCGACCAGCAGTCCTATCTCAGGGTCGCCTCCGGCTCGGCTGAGTCGCTGCTGCTTCTCGTGAACGATGTCCTCGACTTTTCTCGAATCGAGGCGGGCAAGCTCGAACTCGAGCGGACTGTGTTCGATCCGGCCGTGACCGCCGAGAACGTCGCTGAACTGCTCCGTGGGCGCTGCAACGAAAAGGCGCTCAGGCTCGAGGTGCGGATGAACGAGCTTCCGCGGGCAGTCATCGGCGACGTTGCCCGCTTCCGACAGATCCTGCTCAACCTGATCGGAAACGCCGTCAAGTTCACCGAACATGGCAGTGTCCGGCTTTCGGGTGCCTGCGCGAACCGGGGCGAGAGCCGCGTCACCCTCAAATTCACGATCGCAGACACCGGAATCGGCATCGACGCCGCGCACCTGGGCAGGCTCTTCAAGCCGTTCTCCCAGGTGGACGCTTCCATGAGCCGGCGCCACGGCGGCACGGGCCTCGGTCTCGTGATTTGCCGCCGGCTCGCCGAGGCGATGGGCGGCGCACTCGATGTCCAGAGCAGGGTCGCTCGCGGTTCCATTTTCACCGTCACACTCCCCTTCGATCTTCCACAGCCGCCCCGAAAACCACACGAGATCGACAGCGAGGCCTTCGTCGCTCCCGCCCTGAGCGGTCGCGTCCTGGTGGTCGAGGACGATGCGATCAACCAGCAGGTGATGGATTTGTTCCTGAAGAAACTGAATCTCGCCCCGAAGTTCGCCGCCGACGGCGAGGCTGCCATCACCGCGGCCAGAAATGAGCGGTTCGATCTCGTTCTGATGGATTGCCAGTTGCCCGGAATCGACGGCATCGAGGCCACGCGACGCATCCGCCGCCAGCCGGCCGCTGAATCCCTGCGCATCATCGCGCTCACCGCGAACGCCAACACCCACATTCGGGAGGACTGCCTTTCCGCGGGCATGAACGACTTTCTGAGCAAGCCCGTGCAGTTCGAGATGCTCGCCGACGTCCTGCAGCGAAATCTTCCGACCGCCTGCGTCTAGCCGTCGGCCGGCCGCGACTCCGTCTAGGATTCAGGCACGAGCCAGGTGACCTGGCTGCCGGCCCCCGGGCCTTCGGCAAGGAGGGGAGCAAGGTCCTCCAGAAGCGAGGCGGCCTCGTCGGCAAACTGCCAGGGCGGATTGATGATCAGGAGCCCGCATCCTTTCATCCGCAGGTCAGACGTCTCGCCGGCGATCGAGAGTTCCGCCGCAAACGTCGGCGGCGGCTGCAGTGCAACGATCGCAGAGAAGAAATCGCTCACCCGGGCCCGCTCCGTAAGCGGGTACCACAGCGCAAAGACCCCTCCCGGGAGCCGTTTCAGACCGTCTGCCACGGCTGCCGCGGCCCTGGCGAACTCATCCTGCGCCTCGTACGGAGGGTCTATCAACACGAGCGCACGACGTTCGGGTGGCGGCAGCAGGGCGCGAATCCCGACATAGCCGTCCATTTCACTGATCACTGGAGTCCGGCCGCCCGCCATGGCTGCGCGGGAGAACTCCATCCGAAGGACCGCGCATTCGGCCGAGTGCAATTCGCAGAAGGCCATCCGGTCCTGCTCGCGTGCGAGCTGCCGCGCAATCCACGGCGATCCCGGATAGAAGCGCACCGCTGGTTCGAGGTTGCCACGGCTCCGGTCGAATTCACGCACCAGGGAAACGTACTCCGCGATCTCCTCAGGCAGCCCGTCGCGATTCCACAGCCGGCCGATGCCGTCGGGCCATTCCGGTTTGCGCGCCAGCGAATCGCCCGACTCAGCCTCGGCGAGGTCATAGGCGCCGCGGCCGGCATGCGTGTCCAAAAACAGGAAGCCTTTGGGTTTCCGCTGCAGCGCCTTCATCAGACGCGACAGCAGCACGTGCTTCATGACATCGGCAAAATTGCCGGCATGGAACTGGTGTCGGTAATTCATCGATTGCGGGATCTCCGCGCAGCGCAGCCCGACAGGGGCGGAGCCACTCTCTCCACGAAGGGCGAACCGCTCACGCGCCGGTCACGCACCGACAGGAACCTTGAGGACCGCCTTGCGGACAAGCGCGGCGGTCTTTCCCGTGCGCAGGCAGGGCATGTGGACATCAGGCGGAAAGAAGACGGCGGCTTCCCTATCGGCGAAATTCAGGAGCGATGCCGAGGTCACATCCTCGAACACGACCAGGTCACGGCCTTCCTGATACTGCTCGCGCACCTTCGCCCGCGCGATGTCGGTGACCTCCATCGTCTCTGTGCCGGTCACGATCACCTGGATGTCGATGTACTTCCTGTGCGACTCGAAGAAGCCGTCCGCGCGGGCCTTCGTCTCGTAAGCCTGCTCGATGACGAACACGCCATTCCCAAGCTCGATCTTGTTCGAACCGCCCGGGGCGACCGCGGTGAAACGCTGATGCACGGCCGAGCCCGGCCGGAGCAGTTCGTCAACATATGCCCACGCTGTCGCAAACGCGGCGGTTTCCGGCGCCTGCGCACGGACCGTTTCAATTGAGCCGAAGAGTGCCATCCGCCGAATTCATCGCCGCGCGTCCGCCGTGGCAAGCTGTGAAACCGGGTTGCCCAATCGGCACTTCCATATTCTTTTGCAATCCCGCACATGAAAACCCCTCACATGAAACTCCTCACCTCTGTTTTCGCAGCATTGGTGCTTTCCGCCCCAGCGCTTTTCTCCGCCGATTCCTTTGAAGGCCGGATCAAGATGAACATGACCGGACCGAACGGAACGAGCATTCCATCGACCTTCAGCATCAAGCCGGGCTTCACCCGCATCGACGTGCAGATGCAGGGCATGGAAATGGCGACCATCATCGATCAGGCGAAGAACGTCGTCTACATGCTCATGCCGCAGCAGCAGATGTACATGGTTCACCCGATGCAGCAGCCGGACGCCAAGGCCGACACCAAGGCCGACGATGTGACGGTCGAGAAAACCGACGAACACGCGAAGATCGCCGGCTATGACACGACCAAGTACATCGCCAAGACAAAGGACTCGACCTCCGAGGTGTGGGTCACCGATCAACTGGGAACCTTCACCGGCATGAACGCGACAGGCCCGGGAGGCGGTCGCCGCAGCCAGGCGGCACAGAGCTGGGAAAAGGCATTCAAGGGCAAGAGCGCGTTCCCGCTGCGCGTCATCTCCAAGACGAACGAGGGTCAGGAGTTCAAGATGGAGGCGACCTCCATTGAAAAGGCGTCGATCCCCGCCTCGGAGTTCGAGCCGCCGGCGGCCTGGCGGAAGATGGATATGGGAAACATGATGGGCGGCTTTGGCCGTCCGCCCTCACAATGATCCGCTGACGACGGGACGCTCCGCGTCGCCTCTCTCAGGCCCGGTCCCGCGACCGGGCCTTTTTTGCGGCCCGCGGCAGGTGCGTCACTTGGGAGCCAGCTGAATCGCAGGCCGGGTGAAGAGGCCTTCGTTGATCGGGGGATTCGGCTCAATCGTGCTGATCCTGGTGTCCTGCACCAGTCGGGAGCCCGCCGTGAGCGACACATGATGAGGGACAAGAACACCGGCGACCGGCCGGTAGTCATCGAAGCGCGTGACCGTGCGAACCGGCGTGCCGAGCGAGTTCTTTCGCTCCTCCGTCTTGGTCACGATCAGCAGCGTGTCGGGATCCAACGCCAGGGCGAAGAGCGTGCTCAGGTCCTTGGTGACGAGAAGCCGCTTCAGCCGCTTTCCTCCGTCGGTCACCTCGCCGGCATCCTCGATCGTGAACCCGCGCGCGCTTCCGGCCACGAGCGGATCGTCAAACTCCGCATCGGTCACGAATGTCTTCGCGGCACTCGGAGGCATGTCCCTGTAACGGCGCTGCTCGCTGCTGTCATACTCCCAGGCCGTCCGTCCGTCAGTCGCCTGGACAACGGTGCGCGTGCCCTCGGAAAACTCGACTCTCACCTTGTTCGGGCGCACCGCCAGCATCGTGAAACGAGCCTGCTTCTCACCGGCGAAGACGGTCCCCGTGACGCGCATCGATCCCAGCGCCTCCACCCGCGCCCGTCCGCCAATCGCGTCGAGGTGAGCCTTGACGATATCGTCCACTCCGTCCGCGAGCGAGGAGGACGCGCTGAGGGCGACCGCGAGCAATGCGCCGAGCCAGCGGCGCGCACGGGATTGAAGAATCGAGGAGGTAGCCATGGTGGAATCACGACCCCAGCGGCTGCCCGCAGACAAGGAAATTGTCCGGCGCAATAACATTGCGGAACGCGGCTCATCCCATTGTTTCGCTCCGCGTGGAGGGCAAACTGACTCGCATCTTTTCCGACGTGCATTTCGGGGACCGCGCAAGCCGGGTCCGGGACCTCCCGCAGCTGAAACCGCTGTTCACCGACGTCGATGCCGTGGTGCTCAATGGCGACACCCTGGACACGCGCACCGGTCCGAACCCCGGCCACACGGCGGCGTGCCGCGACGCCGTCCTCGCGTTCACCGCCGCGAGCAGCGCGAGCGTGACGTTCCTCACCGGCAATCATGACCCGGACGTCTCCGACACACACTGGCTCGAACTCGCCGGTGGCGACGTTTTCGTCATCCACGGCGACGTGCTTTTCCACGACATGGTGCCCTGGGGTCGCGATGCGCGGCTCATCAAGCGGAAGATCCTCGAGGCACTGGGCCGCGGTGGCCTGGCCAGTCTGGATCGGATGCCCCTCGAGGAGCGGGTCGGACTATGGCGCGAGGTCGCGGTGTCGATTCCGCAGCGGCACCAATCCGAACGCCACCCGTTGAAGTACGCGCTCCGGTTCGCGATGGACACCGTCTGGCCGCCGCTGCGGATCCTGTCGATCCTGAGGGCGTGGGAGCATGAACCGGAGCTCGCCGCCACCCTCGTCAGGCGCGTCAGGCCAAGGGCCAGGTACGTGCTGCTCGGACACACTCACCGCCCGGCGATCCGGCATTCGCCGGGAGGGCCGATCATCATCAACACCGGTTCGTTCACCGCTCCTTTCGGCGGCTACGCTGTCGACCTGCTGCCCGGTCGGCTGCGCGTGCTGAAGATCGACTCGATCCGCGGGGAATTCCGTCCTGCCGGGGTCGTCGCCGAGTTTCCGCTCGCCAATGCCTGAACCCACGCTCTCGTTATCCGTGCACACAATGACCGCGACACACGCATGAGCATCGAATTCGGGTGGTGGAACAAGGACGAGAGCGGGAAATACCAGGTGTTCGTCGCCGTGCACGGCGGGAACATCGAGTGGAAGCGCAAGCAGGGCCACCACAGCTCCTGGGAAGTCCACGCGCCGACGAATGACGATCGCGAGCGGCTGGTACAGGAAGCCGAGCGCCGCGTTCCGCGCCGCCTGATCTCGCAGAAGCAGTTCGATGAGATCAAGCGGCTCAGCGAGGACCAGGAAGAAGGTCGCATTGCCGGAAGACGGCACAAGTCGTCGCCGGAAATCGGCAACATGCCTGGCCCGGGAAAGCCACGCTGATGGCACAGGAAGGTGGGGCGGGACCGCTGGCTCCCGACGGGTGAGGCGAACGTCCGTCCCAAACCGCAGCCGTCGAGGACAACGGCTTCCACCTGGTTCAGGCGCGGTGAAGGCCCCCGTCCCACATCACTGTCACCCGATAAGCAGCGGTGCGGCTTGCGACCAGATCAGTCGGAACGAGCTGCAGTATGCTTCCGGGTTCGCGTTGATTCGCGCCGTGATCTCGGCCGGAGCCGCCCATTCGCCGTATTGAATCTCATCGGGATGCAAAACGACGGTGCCGTCGTACGTCATTCGATAGACCCAGACGAATTCCCAACCGGTGTCGGCACAGGCGCTCAGCCGAAACCAGCGGGCCGGAGTCTCGCTGACCTTCACTCCAATCTCTTCCGCCAGCTCACGCACCGCCGCGTGGTCGTACTCCTCGCCCGAGTCCAGGTGTCCGGAACACGAGGAGTCCCACAGTCCCGGCGACAGGTCCTTCAGCATGGATCGCTTCTGCAGAAACAGCCGTCCCTGCGAATCGAACACGAGGACATGGACGGCCCGGTGAAGCAGCCCCGTCGTGTGAACCTCGCGACGCGTCGCGCGACGCACCACTTCGTCGCGGTCGTTCACGACATCGAACCATTCGTCATCTCTTTGTGCAGCCACGCGGACACCAAGCCGGTCCGGCGCGTTGGTGTCCAGCCTCACTCGGGTCACTTCAGTCCGTCCGCCCGCAAGCCTTTCAGCCTTTTCTTTTGGCTTGGTCCGCAGGCGCGGGTGTGTTTCGTGGGCTCCTTACACATGGCAAAGATCGACGTCAGCAAAGTCGCCGAGATTCTGAAGAAGGCACAGATCGACCCCGCGCTGCTGCGCAAGGTCATCGAGGAGATGAACCTGGCCGTCCAGCCGGAGCCGGGTGACGAGGAGAAGCCACCCGCACTCAAGAAGCAGTTCGTCATTCTGGTCAGCGACCCGGACAACCGGCTGCCGAAACACGACTTTGTGGGTTGGGTGCTGCAGATTCCGGACAACGAGAGCGTTGCCACGACGCAGGACCGGCTGCTCAGGGGCTGCTACGATTTCAACGCGTCGAAGAAGGGCCGCCTGCTCCCGGTGAAAACCATGGGCGAGGCCATCGAGAATGTGCCTGCGAAGTACTTCAAGGAAGCCGACGTCTTCGTGAAGACGAAGACCCCCGTGCTCGTGCTCCGCACGGACAACGAGATTCCGAAGGCCGAAAAGGAAAAGCCTAGCCGAGAGTAGTCGTCTCCGGGGTCGAACAATCCGGGTCAGCTGCAGCGGTGATCGAATCCCGAAGTTGCTGGCCTATCTGAAGGACAACGCGGCAGACGTTCTCGCGCACCGTCCCGTCTGTGGCGGGTACGGGGCATCCCCGACGTTCGCCTTCGAGCCAAGTCTCATCCTGGATGATCTTCTGGATCACCGGGATTTCGCGGACAATTACCTGGTCGGCGGGAAGCATGAGAGATGTGACGCCCCGGATGGAACGCCGTGGCATGCCTCCGTTCCCTGCGAAAGGGCGGGTCCATACCCACCCGGCGATTCACCTGGCACCCCCGGGCGCTCCCCCACCCGCGGCGGCTTGGACCTCCTCCATGTGTCCCTCCGTGCAACGGGTTGCAACGTGGAGCCTCTCAGGCCTTGGCGCCGATCTTCGCGTCGACCGAGAACCGGCCGGCTCCGGCGATAATCAGAACAACGGCCGCACCGAGATAGAGGTACGCAGGTTCGCCGCTTGGCGCGCCGCTGAATCGATGGCCGTGCACAATCCAGAAAGCCACTCCCATGTTGATCGCACTCACGATCGCCGCCGCCCGCGTGAACAGCCCGAGCACGATCAGCGACGAGGCAACCACCTCGGCAAATGCGGACAACACGAGGCTCGGCGTCTGTCCAATGTGAATCGGATCCCCAAACTGGCCGGCCATGGACTGGAAGCCGGTGACCTTCGCCCAACCGTGCACAACCAGCATCGGTAGTCCGTACCAAAGGCGCAACGCGAGCAGTCCCAGGTCGGCGCTGCGCGGGATGAAGTTGAGATGCAGGAGTTTCATGGGAGGCGTGGTTTCACCGAAACGGATCCACAAACGACGAAGTCGCAAGGCAGTGCACTTTCGGTGGACGGCACCCGGGCGCGCATCGCCGCCCAGGAGCGTGACCGGACGGCATGCCCCCGTTTGCGTTCTTTGTTCTCGTTCACTTGGTGGAGACGGTGTTCTTCTCAGATCCTGTGTCCGTCCCAGCCAAGCTCGACTGCATCCGCCTTCGCGGTGTGCGCCAGAACAACCTCAAAGGCTTCGATCTCGATGTCCCGTTGGGCAAGTACGTCGTTGTCACGGGATTGAGCGGCGCCGGGAAGTCCTCGCTCGTTTTCGACACGCTCCACGCGGAAGGACAGCGGCGCTACGTTGAGACGTTCAGCGCGTTTACCCGCCAGTTTCTCGACCTGTTGGACAAGCCAAAGGTCGACTCGATCGAGAACATCCGGCCCTCCATCGCGATCGAGCAGACGAATACCGTAAAAACATCTCGGTCGACCGTCGGCACGATGACGGAGCTGACGGACTACTTCAAAGTCTGGTTCAGCCACGTCGCCGGGTGCTTCGACCCCGAAACCGGCGAAAGGGTTGAGGACGACAACCCACAGTCGATCTGGGCCAAATCCACGGCAGCCGACCCCGGCCGCACCGTGGTCATCGCGTTTCAGGTCACGAGGCCCGAGAACCTGACCTGGCCTGAGGTCCTCAACAACCTCAAGGCCCAGTCGTATGTCCGCGTGTTGACGGCCGACAGTGCTGAAGGTTGGACCGCGCACCGGATCGATGATGTTCCGACGACGGCCACACCGGCGTCCGCATCCCAACGCCCCGCCCTCAACGCCGGACTCCTCGCCGCCCTCAAATCCCAGCAGCGGCTTTTCGTCGCCCAAGACCGCGTCACCCTCACGCCCGAGAACAAATCGCGCTTCCTCGAAGCGGTCGAAACCGCACTCCATTTCGGCAATGGCGAAGTCCACATCCTCGGCGAAACGCCCGATCCCCAATCCGCGAGCCGCATTCCTCAATTCCAGGAGCTTGGCCATTTCTCGCGCGGGCTGCATTCGCCGAAAACCGGCCGCCGGTTCCGTCCCGCCACGCCAGCCCTGTTCTCGTTCAACTCACCACTCGGGGCCTGCCCGAACTGCCGCGGGTTCGGCCGCGTGATCGAGATCGACTACCGGCTCGCGCTCCCGGACACCTCGTTATCCATCGACGACGGTGCCCTGCGTTGCTGGGAGGGAGAGGTGTACCGTTCGTCACTCGATGATCTGCGCGTGTTTGCGCGCAAGAGGAAGATCCCGACAAACGTTCCGTTCGCGTCGCTCACGCCGGAGCAGCAGGCCTACGTGATCGACGGCGAGCCGGGATACGGCGAGGAGAACGGCAGGACCTGGCCCAAGTATTGGTATGGCGTGAAGGGCTTTTTCCGCTGGCTCGAAAAGACGACGTACAAGATGCACGTCCGCGTCTTTCTCTCGCGGTATCGCGCCTACAACCCTTGCCCGGCTTGCGGCGGCCGCAGGCTTCAGCCGGAATCGCTCTGCTGGAAATGGCAGGGCCGCACGCTGCCCGAGCTGTACGAACTCCCGGTGTCCGAGCTGCTGGCGTTGATATCCGGCTCCCTTCCGGCCTCCGCAGTCCGAGCCCCGCAATCCGCCGACCGTTCCGTCGACCTCGCCTACGACTCCATCATCACACGGCTTCGGTACCTCGAGCAGGTCGGGCTCGGCTACCTCACGCTCGACCGTCCCTCGAAGACGCTCTCCGGCGGCGAAGTGGAGCGCGTCAATCTCACCAGCTGTCTTGGAACATCGCTCGTCGACACCCTGTTCGTGCTCGATGAGCCGAGCGTGGGACTTCACGCCCGCGATATCGACCGGCTCATCGCGATCATCCGCTCGTTAACCGACGCCGGAAACACGGTCGTCGTCGTCGAACACGATGAGGCGATGATCCGCGCGGCCGACCACGTCATCGAGGTGGGTCCCGAGCCGGGCAGCCGAGGCGGTTACATCGTCTTCCAGGGGACCGTTCCGGAGCTGCTCCTGTCCGAGCAAAGCCTCACCGGCGCCTATTTTTCCGGACGCAAGTCGGTCGCGGTGCCGGCGAAGCGCCGGCCGGTGGGTCCTCAGACGCCGAGGCTCCGCATTCGGAACGCGACGAAGCACAATCTCCGCGACCTCTCGATCGCCGTGCCGTTGCAGCGGCTGGTCTGCCTGAGCGGCGTCTCCGGCTCCGGCAAATCCACGCTCCTCGACAATGTCCTGTACCAGGGGCTCGTCACGCAGCTCCATCGGCTCACCGAGGACCCGGCGTCGATCGGCTCAATCGAAAGCGACGTGCCGCTCGGTGACATCGTACTCGTCGATCAATCGCCGCTTTCGCGAACGCCGCGCTCGAATCCCGCGCTGTACACCGAGGCGTGGGACCTGATTCGCGAGCTGTACGCACGGACACCCGAGGCGCAGGGGGCCGGATTCACCGCCTCGTCATTTTCGTTCAACAGCGGCGACGGCCGTTGCGAACACTGCCAGGGACTCGGTTACGAGCGGGTCGAGATGCAGTTTCTTTCCGACGTGTTCGTCCCCTGCCCCGTGTGCGAGGGCCGGCGTTTCAAACCGGAGGTGCTCGCGATCCGCTGGAATGGACGCTCGGTGGCCGACCTGCTTGCCACGAGCGTGACCGACGCCTTGCCGCTCTTCGCGGAGAATGCGTCGATCCGCGCGCGGCTCGCGACCCTCGACCAGGTGGGACTCGGGTACCTGACGCTTGGGCAGCCGCTGAACACGCTGAGCGGCGGCGAATCGCAACGACTGAAGCTCGTCGGCTATCTGAGCGGCTTCTCCGGCGCCGAGGCGCCCGCGAGCCACGGTTCCAAGGGAGAGGGCGGGCGTGGGGCTTTGCTGCTCCTCGACGAGCCGACCACGGGGTTGCACCGGCACGATGTGAACCGGTTGATCGGCGTGCTTCAGGCGCTCGTCGAGCGCGGGCACAGCGTTGTTGTGATCGAGCACAATCTCGACGTGCTGAAATCCGCCGACTGGCTCTTTGAAGTGGGGCCGGAGGCAGGAGCCGCCGGCGGTCGCATCATCGCCGAGGGCACGCCAGAGACCGTCGCCGAGGCAGTCACGGCAACCTCGCCGTTCCTTCGCGACGCTCTTGGAAGTCACGGTGCGACCGCAGCAGATCGCGAACTCCTGGCCGCGGAAACACAGGCGGCGTATGGCGTGGCTCCCGCGAAGCGCGGTCGCACCGTTCCGGGATCCGAAGCGCCGCCGCAGCAGCTGCTCATCGAGGGCGCGAGGGAGAACAATCTCAAGAACCTCACGCTCGCCATCCCGCACCGGCAGCTGAGCGTGGTCACGGGCGTCTCGGGATCGGGCAAGTCCACGCTCGCATTCGACATCGTGTTCGCCGAAGGCCAGCGGCGGTTCATGGAATCAATGTCGCCGTACGCGCGCCAGTTTGTCGAACAGCTCCCGCGTCCCGCGATCGATCGCCTCTCGGGAATTCCACCGACCGTCGCCATCGAGCAGCGCGTCACGCGCGGGTCACGGAAATCAACCGTCGCGACGATCACCGAGGTGGCGCAATACCTGCGCCTGTTGTACGCGCGACTTGGGATCCAGCACCACCCGGACACGGGAAAGCCGGTCACGCCGCTCTCGCCGGCTGCCTTGAAGCAGCTCCTGGCCCGCGTGCTGGCGCAGCCGTCGGCGCGAAAGGCGAAGCATCTCTACCTATGCGCGCCGTTGATCCGCGGTCGCAAGGGTCACCATCAGCCGATCGCGACATGGATCGGCGATCAGGGATTCAGCCTGATGCGCGCCGACGGCCGTCTCGTTCCGGTCGCTGCGTTCCAGAAGCTCGATCGCTATCGGGAGCACGACATCGAAGTCGTCGTCGCCGATCTTGCCGACGGTCAGACGATGGGCGTTCCGGTCGCCACCACCCGGAAGGCGAAGTCCGCGCGGGGAGCCGCGAAACCGGAGCCGGCGAAGCCCGAGGCGGCCAGGGCCGCGGCACTGGAACGCGCGCTCTCGCTCGGCAAGGGCGCATGCTTCCTGCTCACGGAACGCGGCGACGTGCTGTCATGGTTCTCCACCACACGCACGGACATCGAGACCGGCGAGTCCTTCCCGGAACTCGATCCCAAGAATTTCTCCTTCAACTCACCACGTGGCTGGTGTCCGACATGCCGCGGTCACGGTCGCGTGTTTCCGTGGATGCTCGAGGAGAAGGGCGAGGACGACAAAGAGGATCCGACTGCCCGGCTGCGGGAGTTTGGAATCGAATCGGCCGAGGACGTCTCCGATGCCGGTCGTCCATGCCCGGACTGCCACGGCGAGCGGCTCAATCGTGTCGGTCGCTCGGTGAAGCTGTATTTCAAGGGACGCGCCAAATCCGCGACGGGCGGAGTGTACAGTCTTTCGCTGCCCGGTCTGCTGCGCTCGACGCCGTCGCAACTGCTCGCACATCTGAAGGCGGTCGATCTCGACGCCCGCGGAAAGCTCATCGTCCAGGACATCGTTCCGCAGATCGAGGAGCGCCTGAGCTTCCTTGATCATGTGGGGCTCGGGTACCTGTCGATGGACCGGCCGACCGAGACGTTGTCCGGCGGCGAGGCGCAACGCATCCGGCTGGCGGCGCAGCTCGGCTCGAACCTGTCCGGCGTGCTGTACGTTCTCGACGAGCCGAGCATCGGACTCCATGCGCGCGACAACGACCGGCTGATTGAGACGCTCCAGGCGCTCCGCGAGAAGGGCAACACGCTGCTGGTCGTGGAGCACGACGAGGATGTGATGGAGAGGGCGGATCGCATCATCGATCTCGGGCCGGCTGCCGGCGTGCATGGCGGCGAACTCCTCGCGAATGGAACGCCCGACGAAATCAAGCGCAGCGAGAAGTCGCTGACGGGACTCTTTCTCGCGAAGGGCATCCCTCATCCGACACGCGGCAGCTACCGTCCGCTGGCCGGGGCGGACGGTTGTGGGCGGGCTGCCCTCACCCCGCTTTCGGCGGCCAAGGTTGCATCGCGACCGGCTCCGACCAAATCGAGAATCGAGAATCGAGAATCGAAAATCAGCTGGCTCGAACTCACCGGTGCGCGTCTGCGAAATCTCAAGGGCTTTGACATCCGGCTTCCGGCCGGGCGTCTCGTCATGGTCGCCGGCCCGAGCGGCGCGGGAAAATCCACGCTGTTCCGCGATCTCCTTCAGCCGGCCGCGGCGCACGCCATCAAGGAGAAGAAGGCGCGGCTTACCGGCCGCGAGTTTCAGAAACAGACCGGCTACGAAACCGAGGAGGCAGGCTCGCCCTCCCGTCTCCCGATTTTCGACGAACTGCGCGGCGGCGACCGGTTCAGACGCGTGATCGAGGTCGACCAGTCACCGATTGGAAAGACACCCCGGTCCACGCCGGCGACGTATCTCGGGATCTTCGACCTGATCCGGCAGTTCTTCGCGTCGCTGCCCGAGTCCAAGATCCGCGGGTACACGGCCTCGCGGTTCTCGTTCAACACCGCGGGCGGACGTTGTCCGACCTGCGCCGGGGCCGGCCGGATCAAGCTGGAGATGGCATTCATGCCGGAGACGTACCTGCCGTGCGACGACTGCCGCGGTTCCCGGTACAGCCCGGAGCTCGCGGACATCACGTGGAAGGGGAGGAATATTGGGCAGGTGCTCGAGCTCACGTTCGAGGAGGCGGCCCAGTTCTTCGATTTCCACTCACAGCTTTCGCAGGTGTGCCAGCTGATGGTCGACTGCGGACTCGGCTACCTGACACTTGGCCAGAGCTCACCGACACTCAGCGGCGGCGAGGCGCAGCGCCTCAAACTCGTCACCGAGCTTTCGACCGGCCTTGCGTCGTATCGCGAGCGCAGCCGCGGCGAACTGCCGCGCAACATTTACCTGCTCGAGGAGCCCACGATCGGACTTCACCTGAGCGACTGCGAAAAGCTGATAAAGGTCCTCCACTCGCTCGTGGACCAGGGGCATCTGGTCGTCGTGATCGAGCATCACATCGATCTTCTTGCGGAAGCGGATTACATTCTCGAACTCGGTCCTGTCGGCGGACCCGACGGAGGTGAGCTCCTGTATCAGGGCGATCTCGCGGGACTATTGAAGGTGAAGCGCAGCCCGACGGCGCCGTACCTGAAGGCGAAGCTGAGCGGCCGCAAACGGACGTAGTCTGCAGCCGGGCAGCGATGCCCGGTCCGACGTGGGTTGCGCGCTCGCCGCGCAACTCCTCTGCCGCACGACCCGCGCCTACTGAACGGACAACATCGGGACCTCGCCCATCAGCTCTTCCCGATCTTCTCGTTCACGACGGCCTACTTCAGCGCTCCTGCAGGAGACGCGGCTCCCATGGCCTGCACCGGCGAATCTGGAGCCACAAATCCCTTCGTGACGTCGAAGTACACCGTTCGGGCCGACTTGTCCGGCATCGTCGCACGCAATGTTGCGAAGACACATCCCTGGGCAAATTCCATGTCGCACGTTTGAGCGCCCGAGCGGAGATCCGGATTCATTGGTCGCACTCCGATCGGCTTCGCTCCCGGCATGTTCTTCTCGACCCACTGCCACATGGCGTGCGGGGCCTCCCATTGGTTTGCATCGAGCTTTACCGCCGCAGCCCGCGTGGATCCGTCACGCACCTGCGATTCGGGTCCTTTCGACGTTGGCGGCCCAGAAATCCTGCTGAGCGCTTCTCCAAGTTGCTGCCTTTGCATCGCGATTTGGTTACCGAGCTCCGCCAAGGACCGCTCGCGAGCGGCTTCGGCTTCGCCTCCTTTCAATATCTCCACCAGCAGTCGATTCTGGAGCAGCTCACTTCGCGTAATTGTCATCCTCGTTATCTGCGTCGCGAACGTAACGAGGTCCTGAACTTCTGCCTCGTGCCTACGTGCTCGAGCCCGATGAACGACATCCGTGACAAGCGTTCCAGCCAGGGCACCAATCACGAACCAAAGCGCGACGAGTTTTTTCATGGGGGGGTGTCGGGCACGATGCCATATCGTGGGCCCAGGTAAATGGATAATATCCAACCGTCCACGGCTTCCGTCTCCAGTCCCGCGCCCGTCTGCCGTAGCCGCGTCAGCCAGCTTCGCGAACGCGCCTACTTCAGCGCGGCATGGATCGCACCCGCCAGTTCCGCGGCGTGCACGGGTTTGACGAGGCAGGCGGACAGTCCCGCCACGGCGACGCTGCGCGAGATCAGCTCGGGATTCATGTAGCCGGTCAGCATGATCCGCCGTGTTCCGGGGCGCAGCTTGGCGGCGCGCTCGAGAAAGCGAAGTCCCTCCTCGCCGGCCATAAGGTGATCGCTGACGACAACATCGTAGGTCCGGGTCGCCATCAGCAACTCCGCCTCGCTCACGCCCTCCGCCGCCACCACCGTCGTCACCACGGGCCGTCCCAGCGTCAGCGTGCCCGTCTTGTCCACCACCAGCGTCGTCACCTTCGCCAGCATCTCCAGCGACTCCGCGTTCCGCACCAGCACCCCCTCACGCGCGCCGCGGCCCGTGCCCAC
>JAJYAR010000231.1 GCA_021779435.1 bacterium | reverse complement strand
GGCGTCCGCCACGTCGGCCTCCGCCTTCGCCACCGCCACTTCGTAATCCCGCGGGTCGATCTTCACCAGCACGTCCCCCGCCTTCACATACTGCGCGTCCTCCACCAGCACGTCCGTCACGTGCCCGCTGATCCGCGCGCTGATCGAATTCACATGCCCGTCCACTTGCGCATCGTCGGTCGACTCATACGAACCGAGATAATTCCACAGAAAATACCCGCCCACCGCCAGCACCACAAGCAGGATCGGAATCATGATCCGGACTTTCCCGCTACGCCCCCGCACCGAGGACTTCCGGCTTCCGGCTTCTTTCTTCTCTTGTTCTGTCGTTTCCGCCATCTCACTTCACCTCGATGAACTTCTTGATCGTCTCCGCGGTCGAACCCAGCGCCCGCGCCAGCGCCGCCTTCGCCACGTTGTGCTCATAAAGCGCGGCGATCAGATTATCGTTCGCTGACGCCACAGACTCCTGCGCCTGCACCACTTCAATGTTGTCCGTCACTCCCGCCACAAACCTGTCCCGCGCCTGCACAAGAGTCTCGTTCGCCAATTCGAGATTGCTCCGCGCCACCGTCACCTGGTCCGACGCCGTCTTCACATCCAGCAGCGCCGCCCGCACCTGATAGTCGATCTGCGCCCCCAGGTTCGCCAGTTCGTCCTGGCTCTGCTTGAGCGAAGCCCGCGCCTTCTCCTCGTCGGAGCGTATCCGCCCCCCATCGAAGATGTTGAAGTTCACCGTCCCGGCCACCTCGAATACGCCGTGCGAATTGTTCGGAGTTACGCCCGCATCGCCGTAGAATCCGTTCACTCCCACCGTCGGATACCACTCGCCCTTCGCCGCCCGCACCGTCAGCTCCGCCGCCGCCACCTGATGCTTCGCGCTCAAATAATCCGCCCGCTGCTTGTACGCAAGCGCGTCCGCCTGCTCCGGCGACATCGTCTCGAACTGCACAAACGGCGTCTGGTTGGCGATATGAAAATCCTGTCCCGGCGCCAAACCAATCAGCCGCCCCAATCCGAGCTTGTCCTTTGCATACTGGTTCTGCTGCGCAAGAAGCCGCTGCTGGTCCTGCTTCAACTCCACTTGCGAACGCAGCACGTCGATCGACGGCGACACGCCCGCCTTCTTCTGATCCAAAGCCCGTCCGTACAACGCCTGCGCCGTATTCACCTGGGCCTCTAACGCGTCCGTCCGCGACGCGTCCGCGATGATCAGCAGATACCCGTTAGCCACCGCCTGCGCCACCAGATCCTTCGCGCCGTCCACCGACAACTGTGCCGCGCTCTCCCGCTCCCGCGCCGCCTTCAGCGTCTTCAGCTTGTTGTAATCGAACGCCGTCACCGACACGTTCGCCTGCGCCATCGTGTAGTGGAACGGCCCGACGATCGATGGAATCCCATTAAATCCCAGCGCCGGAATCGAAGGAAAGTTGAAATTGAAACCAAACGTTTTCAGGTTGATTTGTTCTTCCACCGCCTGCATCGACGCCGTCACCTGCGGCAGCAACGCCGACAACGCCTGAATCCGCTGCGCCCGCACCGTGTCGCTCGCCGTCCCGCTCTCCAGCAACCCGAGATTCGCCCGCAACCCCCGCGCAATCGCACCGTCCAGCGTCAACTCAATCGGCGCTCCCGCCGGGCCCGCAGGCACGCTCCCTTGAAACGTGGCCGCCTGTTGCGCCCTCGCCTCCGCGCTCCCAAGGCCAAAAAACAGAGCTAGCGGCAACACACTCGTTCGTTTGATTCGCATGATGATTTTCGCGCCCGCCGGGCCCAACTCCATCCCCGCCGGCCGCGCCGTCTCAATCCATTGTCCCTAAGATAGATGCACTTCGATACCGCCGGGCAGCAAGTATCATCCGCTTGGCCATATCGATTTGATATGGGCTAATATCTAAAACGTATTACAGATCACTCTAGCCCAGCCACCAGAGCCCGCCCCAGAATCCCCACCTTCTCCCACGCCGGCACCCGCACCCGCTCCTCCAGCACCCGCTCCCCCGCCCCGTCGATTCGCTGCAGCAGCCGCCGGTAAATCTCAATCAGCGCCCACAACGACGGCCTGCTCCTTCGATGAATCAGCTTCAGCAAAGGGCGCGACGTCGCGTAAAATTCCCGCGCACGCTCCACTTCGAACCGCAGCAGCCGCCGGAAATTCTCTCCCGCCTCGAACCGCTCCACGCCGAACCGCCGCAAATCCTCCCGCGGCAGATACACCCGCCCGTGTTCCTCGTCCTCGCGCAGGTCCCGCAAGATGTTTGTAAGCTGGAATGCAATCCCGCACTTCTCCGCCAGCGGCAGCGCCTCGGGCGACTCGAACCCGAAAATATGAATCGTCGTCAGCCCCACCACGCTCGCCACCCGGTAGCAGTATTGATACAGGTCGTCGAACGTCTCGATCGTCCGCGGCTCCAGGTCGCTCCGCACCCCGACGATCATGTCGGTGAAATACTGCCGCGGAATCCGGAACCGCGCCACCGTGTCGCAAAACGCCGGCCACAGCGGGTTCTCCGGCATCCGCCCCTCGATCGCCGCATCCAGTTCCTCGCGCCACCGGTCAATCGCCGCCGTGCTCGCCCCGGCTTCGTCGCTTAAGTCGTCGCAGAAGCGCATGAACGCGTACACCGCGCACATCGCCATCTTCTGCTCGCGAGGCAGCAGCACGAATGAATAGTAAAAATTCCGCGCGCGCCGCCGGGCGATGTCGCGGCAGTAAAGGTAGGACTCCTCGACTCCTACACTCATGCGGCGCGAGAAAATGCCACGCGGACCAGGCTCCGCACGAGCAACGCGGCTCGCTCCGTCTTCCCGATCGCCGGCCGCCGCTCCAGCACGTTGTAATCCTGCCGCTCGATTTTCTCGAGGACCCTCATCCCCCCGCGGCTGAACAAATCCAAATCGAGCGCCAGCCTCTTGTCCACCGTCCCCACCAGCGGCAACCCTCGCTCGAACAATTCCCGCGCTACGCCAACCGCCTCGCGCATCGCCTCGCGAAAGCCCGGCGTGAACCGCCGCGCCATCACGTCTGCTTCCGTGCACCCGTGCTTCCGCAGCACTTCCAGCGGCAGGTAGATCCGGTCTTTCTCCAAATCCACCGCCACATCCTGCCAGAAATTCGCCAACTGCAGCGCCGTGCACGTCGCATCCGACATCCGGTCCCGCTCCGGATCCCGGTACCCGCACAGCCGCAGCACCAGCCGCCCCACCGGGTTCGCCGAATTACGGCAGTAGCAGAACAGCTTCTCCCACGTCTCGTACCGGCTCACCACCTGGTCCTGCTCGAAGGCGCGGATCATCGCGCGGAACAGCGCCGGTTCGAGCTCATACTGCTTTGCTGTCCCTTCAAGCGCCGCGAACACCGGATGCTGCGTCCGCCCTTCATACATCGCCTCGAGTTCCCCGCGCCACCATGCCAGCAGACGCAGGCTTTCCGCCTTATCTCCGATCTCATCGCCCAAATCGTCCGCCCACCGGCAGAACGCATATACGTTGTAAAAGTCCTGGTGCAGATGCCGCGGCAGCAGCACGCTCACAACATGGAAATTTTCGTAGTGATTGGCCGCCAGCCACCGCGTGTAAGCCAAGGCGTCCGCTTGCCCCCACTTACGCTCCATCAGCGCCGGGCGCTGCACATACTCGGCCGGCATCAGGTAGCCGGTCTCAACCGCCTCGCTCGTCACGGGATGATCGCGGTCTTCATGTGACCATTGTGGCTGGTCAAATGATGCATCACCTCGAGCAGGTTCTCGAGCGGTTCCACCCGGTTCACGAAATCCCGCGCCGTCGCGCCGCCTTCGGTCACGATCTCCAGCGCCCGCCGCACATGCGCCGGCGTGTGATGGAAGCTCGCCATGCACGTCAGGTTCGAATAATGCATCAGCGACGTGTCGATCTCCACCGTCGTCCCGTTCGGACAGCCGCCGAAGAAGTTCACCACGCCCCCGCGCCGCGCCAGACGCACCGCCGTCTCCCACGCCTCCGGCCGCCCCACGGCCTCGATGACCGAGTCCGCGCCTCGCCCGTCCGTCAACGCGCGCACTTCCTCAACCAGCGTGCCGCCGTGGTCGCCGGCGATCAGGCCCTCGTCCGATCCCATCTGCCGCGCATGATGTAACTGCACCGCCCGCCGCCCGATCGCAATCACCCGCGCGCCAAGCACCTTCGCCATCTTCACGAACATCAGGCCGATCGGTCCAAGCCCGATCACCGCCACCGTGTCGCCCGGCCGCACGCCGGTCTCATCCAGTCCCCGCAGCGCGCAAGCCAGAGGCTCGCACAGCGCCGCATCCTGATACGACACGCTCGCCGGCAGCTTATGCGTGTTCCGCTCCACGATCCGCGCCGGAATCCGGATATACTCCGCGTACGCGCCGTTGTTGAACAGCAGATCCTCGCAGAGATTTTCCTGCCCCCGCCCGCAATAAAAACACACTCCGCACGGAGCGGAATTGGCCGCCACGACGCGGTCGCCGGGCTGGAATCTCTTCACACCCGGACCCACCTCCGCCACGTCACCCGCCAACTCGTGGCCGAACAATGCCGGAGGCACGATCACCCGCGCATGATATCCACGGCGGAACACCTTCACATCGGTCCCGCACGTCAACGCCGAACGCACCCGAACCAGCAGGTCGCCCGGCTCGAGCCTCGGCACCTCCACGTCCTGAATCCGCAAATCTTCCCGGCCGTACAACACGGCCGCTCTCATCCGTTTCAATCCTGCCACCTTTGAGGCTGCACCATAATTTTCAGCGAGCGCTCTAACGGATGCAAGGCCAGCTCAATCCCGTCCCCGATCTCATCCAGCGCAACAATGTCGGAGATCAAGTCTTCAACCGGCAGCGCTCCACTAAAAACCAAATCGGCCGACTCTTTCTGCAAATCGACCGACGCACTATAAGAGCCCAGCAATGCCCGCTCACCGACACAGACGTCGGCGCCGGATACTTCGATTCTTTCTTGATGCGAAGTCTGGGCGAACAGTAATATTTTCGCACCGGGCCGGGTCCCCTCGACGGCCTGCTCCACAATCCCCCGCGCCGAAGCGGCCACAATCGCGAAGTCCGCTCCCCGGCCTTCCGTCAGATCCCGCACTTGCTCCCGGAATCGCGAGTCCCGCGGATCGTACGCCGCCAACGCGCCAAACTTCTCCGCCATCCCCCGCCGGTGC
>JAJYAR010000230.1 GCA_021779435.1 bacterium | reverse complement strand
TGCCATGCGATCGCATCGATGACCGCTTCGGTGAAGTGCCAGTGCGCGGCGATCCAGGAGCCGACCTGGCAGTGATCGATCCCCAATGCCGCACGTTCGGCTTCGAGCCGGGGAAGGTCGCGATCCCGCGCGTCGCGCACGACGGCACTGTACTCCTGCGGGAAATGGGAGGCGAGGGCGAGCGAGCCCAGGTCGTGAATCAGCCCCGCGGTGAAGGCTTCGTGCATCGCATGGCCCGACTCCCGCGCAAGCTCCTGCGCGGCGATCGCGGTCGCCAGGGAGTGTTCCCAATATTTCGGAAAGTCGAAGATCGGGCAGCCGGGGCCGTGAAATCGCTGCGCCAGGGACTCCTGCATCACAATGGTTTCGACGGTGCGCAGTCCGATGAGGCGGATCGCGTCGCCGACCGTGGCGATCGATCCCGACATGCCGTAGAACGACGAGTTCGCAACCCGCAGGATCCGCGCCGTGATGGCCGGATCGATGTCGATCTTTCGCGCCAGATCGTCGAACCCGATGTCGTCGTCGCGGAATGCAGCCATCAACTCGTGCACTGCCGCGGGCAGCATCGGCAGCGCCTGGACGCGGTCGCGGATCCGCTCGGCATCGATGTGCGCCATCATGACGGGTGCTCCGTGCGATAGCGTCGCATCAGATGCATGAGCGGATGCACCCGGCCTTCGCGCAGCCAGACGCGGAACAGGATGTCGAGCCGGCGGAGTTCCGCCGATGGCGATGCGGGTGCCGTCGGGCCCGGCGGCACCGTTTCGTCCCGGTTGGCTCGGGGGTCGGTCATGAGTCGGCTCCTGCGGCAAGCGGCGCCGCAAACGGTTCGGAGGGGAACAGGATGAGCAGATGCTCCAGGGCGTTGTCCGCCGCCGGCAGCGTACGCCGGAATGCGAGGTACCGGCGACCCCCGATTTCGAGCCGGGTCGCCGTCGAATCCGGTTTGCGGAGGACTTCCGTGAGCGGGCCCGGCAACATCGCCGCCGGGCCGCCGATGACCGCCGGGATGGCGGAATCGAACTGTGCCGGATCCCCTTGTACGAATACGATCAAATCCTCGGCATCCACCCCGATGAGCACCGCGGGAAGGCTGTCGAGGATCCGGCGCACGCCGTTGGCGGCACGCGCCAGGACGTGCGCATGGTCGCTGTGGCGGGACACCGCCTCCTGCAGGCGTGCGTTCATCTGCTCGAGATCGGCCTTTGCCGCTTCGACTTCCCGCGCCAGGCGGCGGTTTTCGTCGGCCATTTCCTTTTTGCGGAATGCATCCGCGATCCGGTTGCGCAGCTTCTCATCATCCCAGGGCTTGGTCAGGAACTGGTAGATCGCGCCTTCGTTGACGGCATCGATGACCGACTGCAGATCGGTGAAGCCCGACAGCACCATGCGAACCGTGTCGGGCACCAGCTCTTTGGCGCGGCGCAGGAATTCGACCCCGGTCATGCCGGGCATGCGCTGGTCGGAGAGGATCACGTCGACATGCGTTTCGGCGAGCAGCTTGAGCCCTTCCGCGGCGCTGTGGGCGAGGAGGATCCGATAGCCTTCCCGGCGGAGGAGGCGCCGCAGCGAGGAAAGGATGTTGTCCTCGTCGTCGACCAGCAGCAGGGTCCGCTGTGCTCCGGCGCCGCGCAGGAACTGCGCCGGCAGCCGTCGGTCCTCGCGCAGCATGGCCGCGATCTCGTCCGCGCCCACCGCTTTGCTGAAATAGTGCCCCTGGACGAGATCGCACCCGTTGGTCGACAGGGTCTGGAGCTGATCCTCGGTTTCCACCCCTTCGGCGAGCACGCGAAGCTCGAGGCTGTGCGCCATGGCGATGATGGCGCGGGTGACCGAGGCGGTTTCGGGCGACACCAGCACGTCGGGGATGAGCGAGCGGTCGACCTTTACGACGTCGACGGGCAGCCGGTGAAGCCGGCTGAGGCTTGCGTGGCCGGTGCCGAAATCGTCGAGCGCGATTTCGAACCCGATCGCCTTTAGGTCGCGCAGGACCGCGGCCGCTTGCTGGGCATCGTCCAGGAGCGCCGTTTCGGGCACTTCCAGCCCCAGCCAGGACGGATCGCAGTGGCAGTCGAGCACGACCCGCTGCACCCAGGCCGAAAAGTTCGGCTGCTGGAGATGGCCCGGCGACAGGTTGATCGTGATCCGCGGCGCGTGCAGGCCGGCGGCGCGCCACGCGAGCGCCTGCCGACAGGCTTCCCGGAGTACCCAGCCGCTCACGGCGAGGATCATGTCGCCGCGTTCCGACAGGGGAATGAACTCGGCGGGCGGAATTTCGCCCAGCGCAGGGGAGCGCCAGCGCAGCAGGGCCTCGACGGATGCGATTTCCCCGTTCGTCAGGTTCATGACCGGCTGGTACGCAAGCGAGAGCTCGCCGGCGGTGATCGCTCCGGGCAGCGCGGACTCGATCCGCAGGGAGCGGATGACGTCCGGGTCGGCCTCGCCCGCGAAGGCAATGGCTCCGGGGGACGCGCCCGACGCTGCCGACTGGGCGCGATCGATGAGGTTGGCAGGATCGTCGGCATCGCCGGGAAACCCGGCGATGCCGATCGCGCATTGCGGAAATCGTTCCGATGCACCGATCCGCGCCGGGCGGTTGACGGCGGCCCGCAACCGGCGCGCCCGGGCGACCAGCGTTTCCGATGTCTGGTGTTGACCGGAGTCGGGGAGCACGGCGAATCCGGCTTCGCCGATGCGCGCGAGGAGATCGCCGGGGCCGCACTGCGCACCCAGCCGGGATGCGATCGTCATGGCGAGACTGTTCGACGCGCCCGATTCGGCCGCGGTCCCCAGCTCCTCGATCGTCGGCACATGGATGGCGATCAGCGCGAGCGGAATCGTGCCCGATGCGGGGGCCCCGCCCCGGTTTCGGAGCGCCGCGGCTTCCAGTTCGACTTCCTCGCGCAGCGATGCGCGATTGGGCAGCCCGGTGACTTCGTCGCGATCGGTGAGTTCCTTGATGCGCCGCTCCGCCTCGACGTGCACGGTGATGTCCTGGAGCAGGCCGACGCCATGGAGATCGCCGCCGTCGAAGCGTTCGAGAATGCCACGATGGCGGACGACCATGGTCCTGCCGTCGCCGTGGACGACGCGGTGGCGGAATTCGAAGGGTTGTCCGGGCGTCGCCATCCGCCAGAACGCCGCCACGTACGCTTGATCGGATGCGGGGATCCAGGGGCAGGCCTCGAGCGGGACGCAACTGGGGTCGGGCGGCCCGCCGAGCAGCGTGCTGAGCGCCGGCGATGCCGTGAGCGTACCGGCGGGAAACGACACCTCGAACAGGCCGATTCCCCCCAGGGACTCCAGCCAGGTCAGCTCGCGGGTGTTATCCGCCTTGTTTTCCGTCCGGTGGCGCGCGAGCCGCTCGGGGTCGGAGAGATCGCGCATCGTGGCCGGCTCCGTCGCCGCATCGGCGGAAGGACGGTTCGAGCAAGGCTGCATGACGGATCTGCCGGTTCGATGCGCTCGCGACCCCAACGGGCCATGGTCCGGAACGGAACGTGTGGACCGCATCGTGTTGCCGCGGTCCGCACGGCTCCCGCAGACTATGGGACGGGATCGCCGCCGCCGATCGACAAATAAGATGCGGCGAACGCCGGATACTCGCCGGATCCCGACGCTCCTCCCCGCCGCGGCTTCGCGATCCGGTTCAGGGGGATGCCGGGTCGGCCCGCCCGGCGCCGAAACTCCGGGCGAGCGCCGCTCCCGTCGGACTGGACTGCGCGGCGATCGAACGCGGCGGCCCGCAGGCCACGATGCGGCCTCCGGCGTCGCCGCCTTCCGGCCCGAGGTCGATGATCCAGTCGGCGTGGGCGATCAGATCCAGATTGTGTTCGACCACGATCACGCTGTTGCCGGCGTCGACCAGCCGATGCAGCGCCTGCAGCAGCATGCGCACGTCGGCCATCGCCAGGCCGACGGTGGGTTCGTCGAGCACGTACAGCGTGTGGGACTGCGCGGCGGATCGCGCCTTGCGGTTCGACGCGCCGATCTCGCCGCGCGCCTTGGCGAGTTCGGTGACGAGCTTGATCCGCTGCGCTTCGCCCCCGGACAGGGTGGGCGAGGGCTGGCCGAGCGTCAGGTATCCCAACCCGACCTGCTGCAACAGGCGCAGGGGATGGGCGATCCGGGGCGTTGCGGCAAAGAACTCCACCGCCTCGTCGACCTCCATCGACAGAACGTCGCCCACGCTCCTGCCGCGCCACAGCACCTCCAGCGTAGCCGGTTCGAAGCGCTTGCCGCCGCAGCGTTCGCACAGAACCTTGACGTCCGGCAGGAAGCTCATCTCGATCGTGCGCACGCCCTGACCTTCGCATTCGGGGCAGCGCCCGCCCGTCGTGTTGAAGGAAAACCGGCTCGCGGTGAAACCGCGCATGCGTGCTTCGGTGGTGTCGGCGAAGCGCTTGCGGATCTCGTCCCAGATGCCGACGTAGGTCGCCGCGCAGGAGCGGGGCGTCTTGCCGATCGGGGTCTGGTCGACTTCGAGGACGCGGGCGATGTGTTCGCGTCCGTCGATCGCGGTGCACCCGTGCACCGGTGCGCCCTCCCGCCGCAGGTTCGCCAGCAGCACGTCCCGCGCCAGCGTCGATTTCCCGCTTCCCGACACGCCCGTCACGACCACCAGGCGCCCCAGGGGAAGGTCGACATCCAGGCTCTTCAGGTTGTGCAGATGGGCGCCGCGCACGCGCAGCCGCATGGTGTCGGCGTCGACCGCCCGCACCGCATCCGGCGGCCGCATCGCACCCGGCCGCAGATGCGCGCCGGTGACCGACTCGGGACATGCGATCAGATCCTCGACGCGTCCTTGCGCGACGATCCGTCCGCCGCGTGAGCCGGCGCCCGGTCCGATGTCGATGCAATGCTCGGCGGCGCGGATCGTCTCCTCGTCGTGTTCGACCACCACCAGCGTATTGCCGCGCGACTCGAGCTTGCGCAGTGCGCGCAGCAGGATGTCGTTGTCGCGGGCGTGGAGGCCGATCGTGGGTTCGTCGAGCACGTAGCAGACGCCCTGCAAATTGGAGCCCAGTTGCGCGGCGAGGCGGATGCGCTGCGACTCGCCGCCCGAAAGCGTGGGCGCCGCCCGGTCCAGGGCCAGATATCCCAGGCCGACCTCGAGCAGGAAGTCGAGCCGCGATTGCACCTCGGCGATCGCGTCCCGGGCGATCTCGGCGGCG
>JAJYAR010000229.1 GCA_021779435.1 bacterium | reverse complement strand
CGGCACGCCGGTGATGTCCACGACGACGACCTTCGCGCGATTGGCGCGGATGCCGCGGAGCAGCTGCTCGGTCAGCTGGCGCGCCCGGTGCGCGTCGATCACCCCGATCATGGGCAGGATGAGCAGCCGCTCGCGCACCTGGAGCACCGGAGTCGACAGCTCGCGGATCGCCTCCTGCTGCTGCCGGATGACGCGCTCGCGCTCCTGGACGAAGCTCACCGCGACGGTGTTCGCGATGCGGTTGGCCGCCGGTTCGTAGGCATCGAGCACCTTGTTCAGCAGGTCGAAGTCCTCCTGGTACTTCTTGAAGAGAGATCGGGCGAGGACGTCGCGGAGCAGGAGTACGATTCCGACCACTTCGTGGGTCTCGACCCCCCGGGGGATGATGCGCTCCGAGAGGTTTCGCGCATACGCCTGGAGGGCCTCGACACTGCCGGTCTCAAGGACCTCGACGTAGTTGTCATACACGGAGGTCGCCTCCGAGAAGATCTCCTCCTTGGTCATTGCCGTGAGCAGCTGGGCGTCGGTGATCCTACGCGCCCACTCCTCGCGGAGTTGCGTGCGATTCTGCCGGAGGTGCGACACCAGTTCGCGCAGAAGCGGGTCATTGTAGTCGGCGAGGGGGGCCGACGGATGTGTGATATTCTGAATCTTGAACTCAGCTTTTCGTTTCATCGGCTGGATGGGGTAAGCACGGCATTTTCGTGGCAATGGGGACCGGCCGGGAGTGTATCGGGTCGGGTGAAGGGGCAGAATAGGGCGGAGAGCGAACACGGCGGTAGGGATTCACCCCACTCGCTTCGCGCTGATTTGTAGCATCTTCGCAAGTACGCGCCATCCGGTGACGCCCCTCCATATGGTGGCGTCCGCGAGCCGTGCACGGGACGATCGGGCGTGGCGGCACGCCGGTTGGGGACGCACCTCAATCCGTTTTGGGTCTTCACCCACTGCACCCCCCCTGCCCCCTTCGTTACTCTTTCGTCACTTGACCCACGCACTGCGGACACAACACGCACCCATGCGCCTGCTCTACGTACATGAAAGGTTCGGTGCCCTCGGCGGCGCCGAGGCGAATATCCTCGCGACAGCGACGGAAATGAAGCGTCGCGGCCACACGCTCGCGATCCTTCATGGCGCCTCCACCGAACACGAGCAGGACCTCTGGCGCGACACCTTCGCGGAGCGGTTCGCGCTGCCCCCGCACGGTGCCGTTCCCTCCGTCCGCGCGGCGCTCCTCGGCTTCAGGCCCGATCTGGTATTCGTGCACAAGATGCCGGACATCGATGTCCTCGACGCCCTCACCCGCTCGACGGCTCCGGTCATCCGGATGGTCCACGACCACGACCTCTATTGCATGCGCGGGTACAAGTACCACCCGCTGACGCGGGAGATATGCACGCACGCGGCCTCGTTCCGGTGCGTCTTCCCCTGCGCGGCCATGGTGGCCCGCGACCGCAGCGGGGGCTTCCCTGTGCAGTGGGTGAGCTACACCGCGAAACTGCGCGAGATCGCCCTGAACCAGAAGTTCGCGAGGGTGCTCGTGGCGAGCACGTACATGAAGGACGAACTCCTCCGGAATGGGTTCACGCCCGCCCGGATCGAGATTCACCCGCCCGTCCCCCGCAGCGTGGAGGCGGGTGCAAACCCCAGCTTCGGCCCCGCAAACCGCATCGTCTATGCGGGCCAGATTCTTCGCGGCAAGGGCGTGGACATCCTGCTCGAAGCGCTGGCGCTCGTGCGCGAGCCTTTCGAGTGCCTGGTCATTGGCGATGGCAGCCACCGCCGGTACTGCGAGCAGCTGTGCCGCAGCCTCGGTCTCGAGGAGCGCGTCACGTTCACCGGCTTCATACCGCAGGCCGCGATCGCGGAGCACTACGCCGAGGCCACGATCGCGTTGATGAGTTCGGTCTGGCCCGAGCCGTTCGGGGCGGTGGGGCTCGAGGCGATGCGGCACGGGCTTCCCGTGATCGCCTTCGACGCCGGCGCGATCCGCGAGTGGCTCGTGGACGGCTGGAATGGATTCCTCGTGCCCTGGATGGATCGCGAACGCTACGCGGCGGGAGTGGAGGAGCTGCTGCGTGACAAGCTGCTCGCGCGCAAGATGGGCGAGCATGGCAGGCAGTGGGTCGGCGAACGTTTCAATTTCGAGGCCTACATCGACGGGCTCGAGGACCTCTTCACCCGCGTTTCCGGAACAGTCGGTCGCTCCCTGGCCCGCTCGGCCGTGCCCGCATGAACCCGCGCGCCCACAATCTCATCATCGCCGTCGTCGGCGGGAGTGGCGCCGGGAAGTCGTGGCTCGTCCAGCGGTTGTGCCGACTCGTGGGCGAGGACGCGGGGCATCTGTCGATGGACAACTTCTACCGCGATCGCTCACACCTGTCACTGGTCGAACGGGCGCGCACGAACTTCGACGTTCCCGGAGCGATCGACTGGAACGAGGCCGCGCGGGTGCTGCACGACTGCAGGTCCGGGCTGCCAAGCCGCGTGCCGGAGTACGACTTCTCTACGTACTCGCGCACCCCGCACCGCCGCACGTGGATCCCGCGTCGCGTCACCTTTGTCGACGGGCTGTGGCTGCTGAGGCCCGCCGCGCTCCGCCCGCTGTTCGATCTTTCCGTCTATCTCGATGCAGCGCCCTCCCTGCGCCTGGAGCGACGGCTCGCGCGCGACACGACGGAACGCGGCTACACCCCCGCCGCCGTCCGCCGGAGGCTCGCGACCATGGTCTTTCCCATGCACGAGCGCTACGTCGCGCCCCAGAGGAGAGTCGCCGACATCGTTCTCGCGCAGCCTTTCCGCGGTCCCGAAATCGAGCGCTTCGCCGACAGGCTCTGGGAGCTGCTTTCCCGTCACGGTCTCACCCCTTCGTGGGGCCTCGCCACCTTCCGCACCGAAATGACCTCGCTGCTTGTCCAACATGAATACTGCGTCTGAGCACATCGTACGACCAGCCAGCGTCGATCACTTCGCCGCATTGTCGACCTCCTGGGGACGGCGCCGGCAGCTGCTTTACCTCGCCTGGAAACGCCTCAGCTGGAGGTGCGTCATTGGCGGAGCCTCCGTCGCGAAACGCGCCGTCGACCTCGTGCTCGGGCTGTGCGCGCTCGTGTGCCTCAGCCCGGTGTTCGTGCTCATCGCCGTGCTGATCAAGTTCGAGGACCGCGGGCCCGTGTTCTTCCGGCAGGTGCGTGTCGGGCTGTTCGGACGCGAGTTTCTGATGCTGAAGTTCCGCTCGATGCGGATCGACGCGGAACAGCGGCTCCGGGACCTCCTGCAGAGGAACCACCACGCACGCGGCGTCACGTTCAAGATCAAGGACGACCCCCGGATCACCCGTGTGGGGCGGTTCCTCAGAAAGTACTCGCTCGATGAGCTCCCGCAGTTCCTCAACGTCCTCCGGGGCGACATGTCGCTCGTCGGCCCCCGCCCGCCTGTGCCGCGTGAGGTCGCGATGTACTCCCTCTCCGACCGCCGCCGTCTCGCGGTGAAGCCGGGGCTCACGTGCATCTGGCAGGTCAGCGGCCGGGCCCGGATCGATTTTCCAGGACAGGTTCAACTCGATGTCCGCTACATCGAGAGCCGGAGCCTTCGGGAGGACATGAAGATCCTCCTCAAGACCGTCCCCGCGGTTCTCTCCGGAAACGGCGCGTACTGATGAAAGCGCTTCTGATATGTCCCGCGGACAGGCCCGGCGTCGCCGAACTCGCGGCGGCGTCGCCCCTGGTCGTCGCGCCACTGTTCGGACGATCCCTGATCGAGCTCTGGATCGACGAGCTCGTTGCGTCCGGCGTAAACCACGTGGTCGCGCTCGCCTCCGATCGGCCCGCTTCCGTTCGCGCCCTTGTCGGCGACGGCCGGCGCTGGGGCATCCGGATCGACGTGCTGCCGGTTTCGCAGGAACCTTCCGTATCCGAGGCGGCGCTGCGCCATCGCACCGGCCCGGCTTCCGAATGGCTCAAGGATGTCATCGTGCTCGACCGGCTTCCCGGCGCGCCCGACATGCCGCTCTTCGAGGACTACGCCGCGTGGTTCGCCGCGACGCGCGGCTGGATTCCGCGCGCGGCCACGCCCGGCCGGATTGGCGCGAGGGAAACGTCGCCTGGAATCTGGATCGGCCTCCGCGCCGACATTGCCCCGTCCGCGCGGCTGATCGCTCCCTGCTGGATCGGGGACCATGTCCGCATCGGCCCGGATACCGAGATCGGTCCGGGAGCGGTCATCGAGAACGGCGTGATTGTCGATGAGGGGGCCCGTGTCGTTGAAAGCCAGGTCGGCCCCGGCACCTACGTCGGAAAGTTCGTCTCGGTCGAGCGCTCGCTTAGCCACGGCTCGCTGCTTGTCAGCTGGCGGCTTGGGTCGGTGCTGCATGTCCCGGATCCCCTTCTCCTCGCCAACCTGGCCGACCGGCAGTCGCCGCCCGGCGGCGCCTCGCTCCCCAGCCGGGTCGCGGCGCTCGCCACCCTGCTGGTGACGTCGCCCGTGGCGGCCAGTGTCGTGCTGTTGTCGCTGATCCGGGGCGAGGCTCCCTGGCATCTGAGACTCGCGCTTCGCAGCCACCCGGGCCGTTTCTCCGGCTCGGTGACATTCGCCTACTATGAACTTTCGGGCGCGCGCACCTGGCTGCGGCGCTGGCCTCAGCTCTGGAGCATCTTCAGGGGCGACATGCGCTGGACCGGCAACCGTCCGCTCCGCCCGATCCAGGCCCTCGCGCTCAAGAACGACTTCGAGCGGCTGTGGCTGTGCGCACCCGTGGGACTCATCTCCCTTGCGGACGCGTACGGCTGTCCCGACGGCGTCAGCGACGACGCGATCGCACACGCGAGTTTCTACGCCGTGAACGCCAGCCGACGGCTCGACTGGCTCATCCTGTACCGCTCCCTGGTCCGTTCGGCCGCCGTGTGGCCGATCAGGGGACACCGCCGCAAGGAGGCTCCCGTTCCCCTGGAGGACCTCGTGCCGAAGCAGGAGATCTGAAACGGCGCGGCCGGTGACGGCTGCGGGCCCACGCAACGAATCGAAGCAAACCTCACAACGACTCCATGAAAATCGAGCACGACGGAAACAATCTCCGCGTCAGCGAAATCTCCGAACTCAACGCGGTGAACGCGTCGCAGTTCCGCGATGAAGTGCGCGCCGCGATGCCGACTTCACCCGAGTCGATCGAGATCGACCTCACTG
>JAJYAR010000228.1 GCA_021779435.1 bacterium | reverse complement strand
AACGGTGTGGCGGCCGACCTGCCGACCGGCGTCGTCTATGCGGCGACCGCGGCGGGAGTCTACTACACGACGGCGGACCTGAATGGTGCGGGTCCGGCAACCCCCTGGACGCGGCTCGACGGCCTGCCCGACGCCGCCGCCGAGGATGTGCGCCTGGGGGACAATCACAATCGTTTGTGGGTTGCCGTGGCCGGATACGGTGTTTACGCGACGCTCGCTCCCCATCGTTTTCTCGATCCGAAGCTGGTGAACGCGGCGGACGAAACCGGACGCCCCGCCGCTCCCGGCTCGCTGCTGAGCCTCCTTGGCGCGCGCGCCCAGAGCGCGCAAACTCCGAACGGACCCGCGCCGGTGCTGAACAACTCCGGCGCCGATACGCAGATTCAGGTGCCGTTCAATGCCTCCGGCGAAAGCTTCGCGCTGAACATGAGCGCACCGAATGGCGCGATCGCGCGCAACATCGCGCTGAAAACCGTCTCGCCGGCGATCTTTATCGATCCCGACGGCACGCCGATGCTGCTCGATGCCGACAGCGGGGTCTTCCTCGACGCGATGCGCCCGGCGCACTCCGGCACGCATGTCCAGATTCTGGCCACGGGGCTGGGACGCGTGAAGCCGGACTGGCCGACCGGGCTTGCCGCGCCGGTGCAGGACCCGCCGAAGGTAGCGGCCGAGGTCCATGCTTATCTTGACGGGCAGCCGGTGACGGTGACCAACGCGGAACTCGCCCCCGGCTATGTCGGCTTCTACTTAGTCGAGATCGAGATGCCCCGCATCGTCAACTACGGACCGGCGCAACTGTATCTGGAAGCGGGCGGACAGCAGAGCAACGCGGTCCGGATCTACATCGAGCCTTGAGACGCGGCCTCGTATTGCTGGCCGCCGCGTTCCTTTGCGGCTGCGGCCGATACGCCGGCTTCACCCTGCCGGCGCCCGCGGGCACTCCCTCCGAAATGAATTGGCAGTGGGTTCCCGAAGCCGCGCCGGTGCTGGAGCCCGGTCCGGCGGGCACGTGGGATTCAAGCGATGTGCTGAATCCTTCGGTCATCCGATGGAAGGGCGGCTACCTGAACTTGTACTCCGGCTTCGACGGCCGCGCCTGGCACACCGGCGCCGCCGGGTCGCCCGACGGCGTTCATTGGACCAAGCGCGGCAGGGTGCTCTCGCCCGATGGCTCCGGCTGGGAGAGCGGCTACATCGCGGCCAACGGTTCGGCCATCGCCGCCGGCGGGCGCATCCGCTATTACTATCAGGCCGGCGGACACGGCGGCCAGGATGGGCCACCACCGCAGATCGGCCTCGCCGAGTCCTCTGACGGCGCGACGTTCACCAAGCACGCCAAACCCGTGCTTACCACCGGGCCGTACATGAGTTGGGACGAGCGCGGCGTATCAGATCCTTATGTGATCCTTGCCGGCGGCCGATTCTATCTCTTCTACACGGGGCTTGACCGCGCGCGGCGGCAGCGCCTGGGCGTGGCCGAATCCTCCGACGGGGTCGCCTGGACCAAGCTCCTCTCGAACCCCGTCCTCGATCCTGGCGGCTTCGGCGAGTTCGACGAAAACGGCCTCGGCGAGCCGGCGGTGTGGGCTTCGCACGGCTACTACTGGATGCTCTACACCGGCCGCGACCGCGCCGAGCATCGCCGCATCGGGCTGGCCCGCAGCCGCGACGGCGTCCACTGGACCAAACTCCCTCTCGTCATCTCCGGCGCCCAACCCTGGGACTCGATGGTCGTCTGCGACCCAACCGTCGAACCGGCGTCCGCCGGTGTCCGCGTCTGGTTCGGCGGGGGTGATGTCGCCCGCCCGGACGAGCGCATCCACGGACGCATCGGAGTGGGTCTGCTTCGCCCCGCGCCGTAGGGCAGCCCCGAGACGTCAGGACCGTGGCCCTGCGGCCGGGAACATCTCGATGCCGGCCCGAGTCACGATGCTGACATGCCCGTGCCACGCGGCCTCCGCGCGAAGAGCTGAATCCACAAGAGGCGCCAGGTTCTCCGGGATCGCCGGGAGCACGCGAAAAAGAATCACTCCGGAGCGTTTGAGTGGAATCGGCCGCTGAAGGGCGATCCGCCAGAAATCCTTGTCGAGGGTGAAGATGACGCGGCCATCCGCCTCGGCGCGTTCAAGAGAGAGCCCGATCCTTGAGACCCGGAATCGGTCCGTCCCCAGAGCACGTCGAGGCCTCGTCTGCGCAAGCTCTCAACAATCGGCCGCGGGAAATTCTCATCCGCCAGAATTCGCATTCAGGCAGAAATCGGATACGCCTTGTACTCGTGCGCGAGGTAGCTGGCGTAGGAAAGGCAGGCGAGGATGTCCTCCCTGGTAAGTCCCGGGTAGTTCGAGAGAATCTCGCTTTCCGGCTGGCCCGCGGCGAGCAGCTCCAGGACCAGCTCGGCGGCTATGCGAGTACCGCGGATAACGGGCTTCCCTCCCAGGATCTCGGGATCGACGGCAATTCGATCGGGCCAAGCCACAAACTCATCATAACCCGCTCCCGAGCGGTGACATTCGCCAAATACGCGGGCTAATCGCGAATCCCTACCTCCTTGCAAACTAGTGTGACGGAAAGAACTCGATGCTCATGCCCCCGCCGGAAACCGCGACGGCGACCGCGTTTCCCGCGGCTCCTAGAACTGGCCCGAGGGGCGTCGCTCCCGGCGCCGCGAACTGCACCGGCTGCCACGTCCCGTGCGTACGGTCGAGTTCGTACGACTGCACACGGCCGCCGCCGAGCTTAGAGACGAAGACATGCCCGCTGGTGGTGAGCGCCAGCCCTATAATGTCCTCGCCAGAGCCATGGGCAAGTGCTGGATAGGACTGGACCGTACCGTCCGCGGCGATCTCAAAGTACGACTTGCCCCAGCCCTGGTACCATCCGACACGGTCGCCCGAAGCCGCCAGGTTCGTAGATCCCCCGTTGAGCGCCGGTCTGGGGAGATCCGGAGGCGCCACGCTGGCCTGCGGGATGAAGCCGCCGATCTGATTTCCCTCGTGGTCGAAGTGGCGAATCACCTTCGCTTGCGGCCGGATGACGCGGCCGAGCATCTTGCCCGGGACCGGCTCGTATTCGATGCCCATGGTCCAGATGGTTCCATCCGGCGCGATGGCGACGGCGGCGGGCGAATACGGATAGGTGCGGACGATCTTCGGCCGGGTCAACTGGTCCGGCGGGAGGATGGCGACGAAATGCTCCACCTGAGCTTGCGCGTCCTTGGCCTCGCCGCACAAAGCTATGGTTCCGTCCGGCCCGGACGAGTAGCCGCGCACAACGAGCCACGTCGCGCCATCGAGGGTAAAGGGCACGGTGCGCAGATAGTTGCCGTGCACGTCGAATATATGAAGCGTGGGGGCGAGCGTCGTCTGCCCCTCGATGGCAACGACGGCGCCGTTACTCCACTGCGGAACCGGAATCGTCCCGTTGGAAAAATTGAAACCAGATAAGGTGACCGTGCCGGATGCGGTGAGCGCCGCGCCAAAGCCGGGCAGGAACGCGGCAAACGCGGAGGCGCTGAAAAGCAGCATCCGGATGAAACAGCGGCGGGGGCGACGGTTCATCGCGCACCTCCTCTTCCCGTAATCTGTAACATAGACGCAGGCCGGGAGCAACCCGTGCAGGCCCGTGTCCTACACCGGTTCCTGTGAGACGATTTTCAGGCCGTAGGCCTCGAGGCCGGAGACTCTGCGCGGATGATTCGTGAGCAGGCGGATCGTGCGGAGGCCGAGATCGCAGAGGATCTGCGCGCCGATGCCGGTTTCGTGCGGGGGCCGTTTGCCTTGCGCTTCGGCGATGTGATCCCGCGTGCTCCAGCCGCTCTGGTGCAGATAAACCAGCACGCCCGCGCCTTCCTTCGCAATGCGCCGCAGGGAATTTTCAAGCTGCACGCGGCATTCGCACTGGGTGGAAGAAAACACGTCGCCGTAGACGCAGCGCGCGTGCATGCGGACGAGCACGTTTTCCCGGCCGGCGAGGTCGCCGTAAACAAGAGCGAGATGCCGCTCCGGCAGCACGTTGCTCGAGTAAGTCAGGCAGCGGAAATCGCCGAACGTTGTGGGCAGGCAGCGCTCGTCCTCGCGCACCAGGAATTTTTCGTGCTCGAGGCGGTAGCGGATGAGCGCGGCCACCGAGATCATGTGCAGGCCGTGGAGGCGGCAGAACTCGATCAAGTCCGGCACGCGCGCCATCGTGCCGTCCTCCTTCATGATTTCGCAGACCACGCCGCCTGGGCGCAGGCCGGCCAGACGAGCCAGGTCGACCGCCGCTTCCGTCTGCCCGGCGCGGACCAGCACGCCGCCCTCGCGCGCGCGCAGCGGGAAGGTATGTCCGGGACGGGCTAGGTCGCGCGGTTTGGCCCCTTCGCGGATCGCCGTGCGGATGGTATGCGCGCGGTCGGCCGCCGAGATGCCGGTGGTGACGCCCTCGGCCGCTTCGATCGATTCGCAGAACGCGGTGCCGAAACGGCTGGTGTTGCGCGCCGACATCGGCCGCAGGTCCAGCGCGTCGCAGAGCGCGGCGTCGAGCGGCATGCAGATCAGTCCGCGGCCGTGCGTGGCCATGAAGTTGACGATGGCGGGCGTGACTCTTTCGGCGGCGACGGTGAGGTCGCCTTCGTTTTCGCGGTCTTCATCGTCGACGATGACGACCATGCGGCCTTCGCGAAAGTCCTCGATCGCCGCGGGTATGGGGTCGAAAGGCATTGAAACTATTAGGATACCGGGAGCGGGCGGTGCGTGCGACAATACTCGTTTGACGCTCGTCAAAATCGAAGAAACCGGACCCGCGCGCCCGCGCCTTCCCGAATGGCTCCGCGGAACGCACACCAACTACGCGGCGGTGCACGAGTTGAAGCAGGACCTCCGCCGGCTTGGCCTGCACACGGTGTGTGAATCCGCGCGCTGCCCGAACATGCACGAGTGCTTTTCGCGCGGCGCGGCGACGTTCATGATTCTGGGCAACCTGTGCACGCGGGGCTGCGGCTTCTGCTCCGTGCCCAAGGGTTCGCCGCACAAGCAGGAGTTTTCGCTCGATGCGGGCGAGCCGGAAAACGTGGCGCGCATGGCCGCGCAGATGAACCTGCGCTATGTGGTGATCACCAGCGTGAACCGCGACGACCTCGACGACGGCGGCTCGGCGCATTTCGCCGCCACGGTGCGGGAAGTGAAGAAGGCGCTGCCGCGG
>JAJYAR010000227.1 GCA_021779435.1 bacterium | reverse complement strand
GCTTTCCCGGCGACACGGATGCCGATGTCGACGAGTTGTGCGGGTTCATCCGGGAGACCCGGTTCGAGCGCCTGGGGGTGTTCCAGTATTCGCAGGAGGAAGGCACCCGCGCCGCAAAGATGGACAACCAGATCCCCCGCCGCACCAAACAGGCACGGTGGCACAGGGTCATGAAGCTCCAGAAGGAAATTGCCGCCGAGGTCAGCCATTCATCCGTGGGCCGCACGCTGAAGGTGCTGGTCGAAGAGCCCGGCGTGGCACGCGGCGAGGCGGACGCACCCGACATCGACGGACGGATCTACCTCCCAATCACCGTGCCGGTCGGTGACTTCACGCACGTCGAGATCACCGGCTACGAGGACTACGATCTGCTTGCGCTTCCCGCCGGCGTGAAGCCTGCGACGCGCAAGGTGGCCAGGCAGGCGCAGTGAACATCCCGCCGCGCGGCACGCGCGCCCGGGTTAGTTGATCGAGTCCAGCATCTCGCGCAGCCGGTCGATCTCCGGCTGGATCTTCTCGCCCAGGGCGTGCGCTTTTCGGATACACGCGTCCAGACCGGCGGCGAGAGGTTTGATCTTGTAGGCGCCCAACGCGGCCTCGGCTTCATCGAAGCGAAGAGCAACGGCAGCGGCGCCGAGCGCGCCAAACTGTTGTTTCATGTTCGTTGCCCTGATTGCAAGGGCCCTGACACGGGCGTGGTCGGTCGCGCGGCGGGCGTCCGTCGCCCACATGTCGGCGACCCTCACGAAATGCGCGAGCAGTTCGCGATGCGCATCGCGGTCGATTTCAAGGCGCTGCCTGACATCCGGGAGGTCGCGAAGGACCGGTGCCGCAACCGCGGACGGACGGCATACCCGCCATACCTTTTCCAGCACCGTGGTCCGCGCGAACGGCTTCGCGAGAAAATCGCTCACGCCGCTCGCCGCGACGGCCGCCACCGTCGCCCGATCCGTGTTCGCCGTGCACACGATCACCGGCATGGCGAGATAACGGGAGTCCTTGCGCAGCCGCGCGAGCCAGTCGATGCCGGTCATCCCGGGCATGTGAAGATCGATGATCGCAAGCCGGATGTCCGGGTTGGACTCGAGCGCCTCCCAGGCCTTGAGGCCGTCCTCGACGGCGACGAGATCATATCCGGCCTGCGCCGACCCCAAAATCTCCACCAGCAAGGTGCGCGCAACGCTGTCGTCGTCGGCAATCAGGATCTTCATGAAAAGTGGGCGCAAGCCGTAGACGACCGCGGCCCGCCCGGCTACAACAAACCGAACGCAACGAAAGGGAGACGGGCCGCGCCATTGGCGGGCTGATACGCGGTGGTATCATTACGTACGAGTTGACGGTATTCACGTAAGACGTCGCTACGTGTATCCTTCGTTTGGCGGGGCGCTTGAATGTGCCGACAATCAAGGGCAGCTGCTCATGCCACCCCCGAACCCTCTGCCTGCTGCCCTGCTGTCGCTGCGCATGGATGCGCTTGGCTTTGTCGCCATGGCACTCTGCGCAACGTGGCTCATCCGACGACGACTGCAGAACGAATACCCGTCGTCACCGTTCCCGTTCCGAAACCTCCTTGCCGTCGTTCTCGTCATCCTGCTCGCCGCCGCCACCGCGGAGGTCGCGCTCGCCACGGCCTCGTCCCCCACTCGTGCCGCAGTCGCACGCGGCGCCGTGTTCCTGATCGCCGCCGTGGCCATCTGGATCGTTCTTCTCCAGGCCGGCCAGCTCGTTCGCATGCAGGCCCGTCTCCGGTCGCATGTCATCGCCGCACGCCGGCTCGAGGCCGCAAGGCGATCCGCCGAACAGGCGAACCGCGCCAAGAGCGAGTTCCTCGTGCACATGACCCACGAGATCAGGACCCCGCTGAACGCCATGCTCGCGTCCGCCGAGTCTCTCTTCCGCTGCGCCTCCGAACCAGCCCAGCGGATGCATTCCTCCAGCATCGTGAACGAAGGCCTCCGCCTCGGCAGCGTATTGAACGAGGTCCTCGATCTCCGCCGCATCGAGGAAGGCCGCCTCGTCCTCGAGCGCGTGCCGTTTTTCCCCGGCGACATCGCCCGCGAGGTTGTGCAGCTCTTTGCCGCGCAGGCAGAGCGCAAGGGAATCGAGGTGCGCGTCGAGACGAACCTCCCGCCGCGCTTCACCATCACCGGCGATCCCCGGCGCTTCCGGCAGGTTCTGACCGACCTTGTCGACAACGCCATCCGCTTCACGAAACAGGGTCCCATCGCGGCAGTCCTCAACTACTCCCGCCCTTCGGCCGACCGCGCGCTCCTGCATGTCCGGGTCCGCGACCCGGAAAGGCTGCTCACCGCCGCGCAATTGGAAGCCGTTCTCCATTCCACCGACCCGGAGGTCGCGTTCTCCCCTTCCGGAACCGGCGGGCTCGGGCTCTCGCAGCGCATCGTTTCGCTGATGGGCAGCACGATTTCCGGTGCCAGCGAACCGGGCAAAGGAACCGAGCTCTCGTTCACCCTGGCGGTCGAACCGACGCCGGAACCGATGCCTGCGCCGGCCGCCACGGTCGCCCGGGCGGGATACCGGATACTTGTGGTCGACGACATGGAGGCAAACCGGGTGATGCTCGAGATGTATCTCGACCAGCACGGCTTCGAGGCCGATCACGCGGGTGGCGGAGCCGAGGCGATCGAACTCGCCGCCAGGAACCGCTACGACGCCATCCTCATGGACATCAACATGCCGGGGATCGACGGCTATGCCGCGGCGCGCCGGATCCGGGCAGCCGAACGCCCGGCGGCACGCACCTTGATCGTCGCCGTCACCGCGTACATCGGCGACGACGTGCGCGAGCGGTGCCTGGCGTCCGGAATGGACGAGTATTTCGCGAAGCCTCTCGAGCTCCGGAAATTCTGCCGCACGCTGAAACACCTGATCGCACTCCGACGCGGCGAGTCCGTCGAGGACATGCCGGCCGTGCCGATCGCCGCAGTCACCGAATCTGCCGGGCTGCCCGTTTGGCGTACTGGCTGATGATTCCGTCGAACGAGCCGTTGCTGAAGAACACGACAACGCGCGCCCCGGAAGCGGGTGCATCGAGTGTGTTCTCCGCAAGCTTCTCGACCAGGGACGCGTTCGAGGGCGCGGAGTGCGCCTCGACGCCCTGCGTCTCGAGCTGCTGAACCACCTCGTCGACGTTGAAACGGTTCCCGGCCGACAGTTTCTCGGCCCGGTTCACCGCTCCGATATAGACTTCATCGGCCTGTGCGAGCGCGCGCATGAAGGCCGGCTGAAGTGCCTTGGTCCGCGCCGTGTTGCTGCGGGGCTCGAAAACCGCGGTCAGCACCGAACCGGGGAATCGGGCCCGGAATGAACGCAGCGTCTCCGCCAGCGCCGTCGGATGGTGTCCGAAATCCTCGACAACCGTCAGCCGTGCCGAGCGGAAAAGCGTCTCCTGCCGGCGCTTCACGCCTCGAAACCGGGAGAGCGCCGCGAGATCGAGCGCCGCGGGCGACTCGCCGATTGCGAACGCAGATGGCGCGCCGCCCGCCGAACGCGGGTCCGCAGGCGCCAGGGAAAGCCCCGCGGCCGTCGCGGCCATCGCGGCGTTGCGCGCATTGTAGAGTCCAGGGAGCGCCCAGCGGATCGACGCCCATTCCGCACCGCGCCACAGCAGCTTGAAGCTCGCGCCTTCCGCGGATTCCGTGAAATCCACGATGCGCGTGTCGCAGTGCTCGTCCTGTCCCACACGGACCGTGCGGGTCCACGAAATCGGCTCGAGCGCCTTGAGGTTCGCATCATCGCCGTTCATCACGATGCAGCCGTTCCGCGGCACGATGCGCACGAGATGGGAAAAGGTCCGCTGCACGTCCGCCAGGTCGCGGAAGATGTCCGCATGGTCGAACTCGAGATTGTTCAGAACGGCGATCCGCGGCGCGTAATGGATGAACTTGCTGCGCTTGTCGAAGAAGGCGCTGTCATACTCGTCGCCCTCGATCACGAATGCGTCCCCGAGTGCGCCGAGGTGCGCACCGACGGGCGGATCCTGCGGGACTCCGCCGATCAGGAATCCTGGATCGCGGCCCGCCGACCTCAAAAGGTACGCCGTCATCGCGGTCGTCGTTGTCTTCCCGTGGGTCCCGCACACGACGATGTTGCAGCGGTTCCTCAGGACGAAGTCATGCAGCAGAGCCGGCAGCGACGTGAACGGAAGGGCGTGCGTGTCGAGGAGCCATTCGACCTCGGGATTGCCGCGCGACATCGCGTTTCCAATCACGACGAGTTCCGGCGCGAGCTTCAGCAGCCGCTCCGGATCGTAGCCCTCGTGCAGGGTGATGCCTGCCGACGCCAGAACGGTGCTCATCGGCGGATAAACGCCCATGTCGGCCCCGAGCACCTCGTGCCCGGCGGCCCGGGCCAGCAACGCGGCATTGCCCATCGCCGTCCCGCAAATGCCCATGAAATAGATCTTCATCGAAAAACCGAAGCGTGTCGGCCCGCGGGTTCACGGCGAGCGGATTTGTGCCGATCCCGCGCGCGAATCCCGCCAACTCAGACCGGGGCGCCGCCGCTTTCCGGCAACGTGAAATAGAAGGTGGCCCCCTCGCCGGGGTTCGACCTGGCCCAGACGCGCCCGTCGTGCTTCTCGATGACACGATGCACCGTGCTCAGCCCAACGCCCAGCCCGGCATATTCGGCCTCGGGGTGTAGACGCTCGAACGCGTGGAACAGCTTGTGGCCGAGCGTCTCGTCGAAACCCGCACCGTTGTCGCGGACAAAGAAGACCCGCTCACCGTCCTGCGTTTCGCTCCCGAACTCGATCCGTGCCGCCGTCGCCCGCGAGGTGAACTTCCAAGCGTTGCTGAGAAGGTTCTCGATCGCGATCCGCAGCAGGCGCTCGTCGCCCCTGGCTTTCAGTCCCGGTGCGATCGAAACCTCGACGCGCCGCTCCGGCGACGTGGAACGCAGAAAGCCAAACACATCCTCGGCGATCCTGCCCAGATCGACGGGCTCGACCCTCAGCTCCGCCCGGGTGATCCGAGCCATGCTGATGAACGCGTCGATCAAGCGGTTCATTCGGGCCGTCGCCCTGAGGACCCGGGTGATCCTTTCCTTCGCCGAGCCTGGATTGTTCGCGTCAATCTCCTCGATCGCAATTTCGGCGAATCCCTGGATCGCGCGGAGCGGGCCGCGAAGATCGTGCGACACCGAATACGAAAAGCTCTCGAG
>JAJYAR010000226.1 GCA_021779435.1 bacterium | reverse complement strand
CGTTCGTTGAGACGGTATGAAGCGCAAGCATCGTTGGCATTGGCATTCGGCGCTTGCGGTCCGGCATGGGCGGACGGCACGGTGGACGTTTTGCCATGAGCCAACCTGCCTGTCCCGCCTGCACCCTTGAAGACGTGCTCAGCCACGCCGCGCACTGGGAGTGCGCCACCTGCGGTCACGAATGGCCGAAGGACGCGCCTGCCGTGGACGACGTTCGCGTGGTGAAGGACGCGCATGGAGCGACGCTGGCCGATGGGGACACCGTGGTTCTGATCAAGGATCTCAAGCTCCGCGGTTCCTCCGGCGTCCTCAAGGGCGGCACCAAGGTGAAGAACATCCGACTCGTCGAGGGTGACCATGAAATCGACTGCAAGATCGACGGCAGTCCGATGGCGCTGAAAGCCTGCTACGTGAGAAAAGCCTGAGGGAACTGGGGCGCGTGCCGCTGGCACGCTTCGCCAAGTGCTGAAGTGAGTCGCGAAGCGCGGCCTGGGCCGGACCACCGCTTCAGGTTGCCGGTCGCCGACGACGCGTGTGGGCGCGATGCGCTACTGGATCAGCCGCAGCGCCATTTGGGCGCTCTGGTTCGCCTGAGCGAGCATGGCGCTGCCTGACTCCACGAGAAGCGACCACCGCGCGAGCTGCGTGCTCTCGTCGGCAATGTCGACGTCCATGATGCGGCTCTGGGCGGCCTCGAGATTGGCCTTGTTCACGGAGAGCGTTTCACCGGCAAACCCCAGGCGGCTTTGCTCCGCGCCGTTGTTCGCGCGCATCGCGGAAACGTTCTGAACCGCGCTGTTGATTGTTCCGAGCGTGAGCGAGTCCAGCGAACCGGCGCCATTGCTGTCAGCGATCGCGCCGATCCCGGTGGTGGAGTCTGAAAGATCCTTCGCGCTCAGCGTCATAACCTGGCTCGCGTCCTCGGAAACCCGGACGGATTCAACGACGCCGGAATTTCCGGAGCCGAAGAGCGCGATGCCGTTGAACGTTTCGGTCTGAAGTGCGGCGAGGCTCTTCTGGAGTGCCTGATACTCGACATCGTAACCCGCCTTGTCGGTCGCGGTCTTGCTAGTGTCCTGGTTCAGCGTCCAGAGCTCGGAAACCCGGTTGAGGATCTTCGCGGCCGACATCAGGTTCGAGTCCTGCTGCTGAAGGTAAGACGTCGTGTTCGCCACCGTGTTGCTCGCTGCCCCGGCGCGTCTGGCCGCCGCAGACAGCTTCATCGCAACGCCGAGGCCGCCGGCGTCGTCAGCGGCCTGATTGATGCGCGATCCACTCGAGAGCCTGATGAGGCTGCGTTGCAGCATCGCGCTGGAGTAGGCGAGATTTCGAGCGGCCGAGGTGGCCGCCGAATTCGTATTGATCACGACGGACATGACAGGTGGCGGCGCCGGTCAAGGGGGGACTGCCGCCGCGACAAGAAACGGCATAATCGCCGCGGTGGCGGAGCCAAGCGTCTCCTGGTGCGGGAGTTACTTACGCTGCCGCGGAGGTCGACGGGGCGCGACCGCACCGAGGCCCGAGCTCTGAGCAGGCTGGCGGTCGGCCTGCCGATCGAAGGGGTCAGGCAGTCGGAATTCGTGCTCCCGGAAACATGCCGCAAGCGACTGCGGCGGTGCGTGTCTGCCATTCGGCTCTTTACCGGCACATGCCGCCGGCTATTCGTGGAGTCCGATGCCCCAGACAGGTCATCCCAGGCAACTGGGCAGACTGAAACAAAACACAACGCTCCCGACGCCCTCCGTGTCCCGCGGGAAGGGAGGCTCGCAACGCGCAGATAATCAGACACCTGGCTCGCTGGCCGGATGCGCCCGGGTTCATGCCCGCCGGCCTGCGCAGACGAGGAGCGAATGACGCTCGCCGGCTATCGGCAGCTTTTTGAAAAGTCGCGTGACATCATGCTCGTGTGTGACGCGGCGACGCTCGTGGTCCTCGCGGCAAACGAGGCCGCCCGGCGGGCGTACGGCTATTCGGCCCGGGACTTCGGTGCGGTGACACTGAGGGAGATCGAGCCTGCCGTGAAGACCGACCCAGCGGTTCCGGATGGGGTGCGTCGTGCCCGGCATCGGGCGAAGGCCGGCCGCGAATTTCCAGTGGAGGTGGTCGAGCAGCGGCTGGAGTGGGGAGGACGGGCAGCGCGGTGGCTGACGGTGACGCCTTTGCCGGAAAACGAGCTTGCCGCGGACGCGGAGCTTTCGGACACGCCATTTAGCTCGGCTCGCGCGGGAGGAACGCAGGACATCGGTGCGGTGAACGCCGGGTGCGTGCTCGTCGACAGCACCGCACAAAAGACCGCGGCGTACGGCCTCGAGGAGCACATCACCGAGCGGACGCAGATTGATGCGGCGCTTGCTGCGAGCGAACTGCGGTTCCGCTCGCTGATCGAAAACGTGCCGAACGTCGCGGTGCAGGCGTTCGACAAGGAGCGACGGGTCATCTTCTGGAATTCGGCGAGCGAACGACTGTATGGGTACACGCGCGCAGAGGCGCTCGGCAGGAGGCTGGAGGATATCGCGGTGCCGCCTGAATCAAGGGAGAGGGTGGTGGCGGCACTCGAGGCGTTCATCGATCACGATCAGCCGTTTCGCACGGACGAGATTGAACTGGTGCGCAAGGACGGCCGCCGGATCAGCGTGTATTTCAGCATCCTGAAACTCTGCGGAGCCAACGGTGAGCCCGAGATCCATTGCATCCAGGTCGACATCACCGCGCGCAAGGAAGCGGAGCAGCGGATCCGCGAGCAGGCCGCGCTGCTGGACGTGGCGCAGGACGCCATTCTCGTCGCGACGCTCGATGGCACGGTGACGTATTGGAATCGCGGTGCGGAGATCATGTACGGGATTCCTGCCGCGGAGGCGTGCGGCCGGCGGTTCGAGAATCTCGTTTACCGGGAGGTGCCGGCGGAATTCGGCCAGAATTGGAACACGCTGCTCAAGACCGGCGAATGGGATGGCGAGAACAAGCACGTATCCCGCACCGGACGTGTGTTGGAAGTCCGCGGCCGGGGGAAGATGATGCGCTCGGCGTCGGGCGAGCCGTCGGCCGTGCTTCTGATCGTCTCCGATGTCACGGAAAGCAAACGGCTGGAGGCGCAGTACCTGCGTGCGCAGCGGCTGGAGAGCGTCGGCGCGCTGGCGAGCGGGATCGCACACGATCTCAACAACGTGCTGACGCCCATCCTCATGTCGGTCGAGCTCCTGCGCCCGCTGGCGCGGTCGTCGCACGACAGCGAGATGCTTCAGTTGCTCAGCGACAGCGCGCGCCGGGGTTCGGACATTGTGCAGCAACTCCTGCTGTTCGGGCGCGGGACGGATTCGCCGCGTTCGCTGCTCAGCGTGGCAGCCGTGATCCGGGATCTCGGCCGGATGATCCGGGAGACGTTTCCGAGGAACCTCACGATCTCGGTTCAGGCTCCCGCCGACCTGCGGCTGGTGCAGGCGGACCGGACGCAACTCGAACAGGTGGTCCTAAACCTTTGCGTCAATGCCCGCGACGCGATGCCCGAGGGCGGCAAGCTGAGCGTGGTTGCCGAGAACGTGAACGTGGAACCCACGTTTGCCGCTGCGCACGGGGGCAGGAAGGCGGGAGCGCATGTGCGTATCGAGGTAAAGGACACGGGGGGTGGCATACCGCCGGAGCTGCTGGACAAGATCTTCGACCCGTTCTTCACGACGAAGCCGGTGGGCGAAGGCACCGGCCTGGGGCTTGCGACGGCAGTCGGGATCGTACGCAGTCACGAAGGGTTCATCGATGTGCAGTCCGAGCCCGGACGCGGTTCGGTCTTTGGCGTGTTTCTTCCGGCGGCCCCGACGTCTGCCGAGGCGGGAGTTGAAAGTCCGGCTGGCGAGGAGCTGAAAGGCGCTGGCGAACTCGTGCTTGTCATCGAGGACGAGGAAGGGATCCGGACCGTGCTCCAGCGGGCGCTGGAGGTCGCAAACTACCGGGTGATGACCGCCTGCGACGGCGCGGAAGGTGTCGGGGTCTTTGCCAGGAATGCCGCATCGATCGCCTTGGTGATCACGGACGTCATGATGCCGGTGATGGGCGGCGCGCAGGCTGTCCCGATGATGCGGCAGCTGAACCCGCAATTGCCGGTCATCGCAATTAGCGGACTGGAAAGGGCACATCGTGCCGATATGGAGAAAGTCCAGGGACCTCCAGTCCGTTTTCTGCCGAAGCCGTTTTCGGTGGATCTCGCCCTTTCGGAAGTCTGGCACTCCCTCAATAAAGCTCGCTGATACGTAATGAGTTGTCCCATTTCCGTCCTGCCATGCGCACCCGCATACTTCTCATCGACGATCATCAGATCATCCGGGATGGACTCCGGCTCCTGCTCCGCAGCAGGCCCGAGTTTGAACTTGTGGGGAATGCGTACGATTCCGAGTCCGGCTGGCAGTCGGTTGAGGAACTCAGTCCCGATCTGGTGTTGATGGACCTCGATGTCCCCGGCGAGGGCGGGGTCGCGCTGACGGCGCGCATTCACGCCAAGCATCCGCGGACGAAGGTGCTGGTCCTCACCGCGCATCAGGAGATCCATCACGTGCGAGCTGCGCTCGATGCAGGCGCGAGGGGGTACGTCCTGAAGGCGAACGGCTTCGCGCTTCTGATCGAGGCGATCGCGGCCGTGGTCGCCGGCCGCATCTATCTTTGTCCCGATGCATCGACGGTCGTGCTGCGGCAGTTGCAGAAGCACACCCTGTCGGGTTCGGCGCAACCGGAGCTTTCCGCCCGTGAGACGCAGGTGCTGGAGCAGATCGCGAACGGACACTCCACGAAGGAGATCGCCGCGAACCTGGGAATCAGCGCCAAGACGGTCGAGACGCACCGGACGAACCTCATGGGCAAGCTCAAGGTGAACAGCATCGCGCAGCTCACGAAATACGCGGTTCGAGAAGGGCTGACGAAGCTCTAGCTGCGGCTGCGCCTCAGCAAAACGTCGAACTGGATCCCGTAGGCAGACCCGCCACGAAAGCCGGAATCTTGAACAGAAGGTCGCAAAGGGAAGAAAGGGATTGGAGCGCAACCGCGAAGTGCGCGAACAAACGCGGCCGGCCCAGCGGTCCGGCCCTACCCCCAGGCAGTGACACAGGCCACGGAGCTCGGACACGGAGTTCATAGAGAATACCCCGAGATTACCACACGCCTTCGCGTTCATCCGCGTCCTTCGCGGTTACCCATGCCTTGGTCCGGGATGTGAATTGAGGCACGG
>JAJYAR010000225.1 GCA_021779435.1 bacterium | reverse complement strand
GGGGCCTTGATGTCCTCCAGGTTGAGTGCGCCGAACGTGGGTTCGAGCGCGGCGATGATATCCACCAGCCGATCCGGATCGCGCTCATCGATTTCGATGTCGAACACGTCGATGCCGGCGAACTTCTTGAACAGGACCGCCTTGCCCTCCATCACCGGCTTGGCCGCCAACGGGCCGATCGGGCCCAGCCCCAGCACGGCCGTGCCATTGGTGATCACGCCGACCAGGTTGGACCGGGCGGTGTAGCGCGCGGCGGCGCCGGAATCCGCAACGATGGCCTCGCAGGCCGCCGCGACGCCGGGGGAATAGGCCAGCGCCAGATCGCGCTGGGTCGTCAACTGCTTGGTTGGCGTGATGGCAATTTTTCCCGGCTGGGGGAATTCATGGTATTCGAGCGCCGCGCTGCGGAGGTCTGGATTCGGAGTGGTCGACATGAAAAATGGGGCGCAAACCCGATGTAATTTGAAGCACTTCCGTCCAGGACAGAAAGTTGACTTGGACGAAGGCTGGACGATATAGTAAAGGCGTTTCGCGTGAGCCTGTCCTGCAGCATGAGCTCGCGGCCCCCGTCTCGGTACCTCTCCTCCCTCCTCCACCGAATCCGGGCCCCCGCTTGATGGACGGGCTCTTTTTTTTGTGCGGCGCGCCAGCCTCCTGCCCGCAACGCCCTCAAGCGCCCCGATCGGTGCGCTGCGCCGCCATCAAGGCCGCGCCGATCCGCCCCTGTGCGGCCAGTTTCAATCGCGCCATCTCGGCCAGCACGTGGCTCGCATAGCCGCCGTCGTCAGGCAGGTTCCCTGCCCCGACATACAGCTGCAGGCCGCGCTGCACCGAGCCGCCGCGGCGGATGGTATCGGCGAGGATCGCCGTTCCCGCCTGCACGTTCTGGATCGGGTCGAGCGCGGCGCGGCGGGCGTTTTGCGAAGGGAACTCGGCCAGATGCGCACCCGGCATGACCTGCATGAGTCCGGTGGCACCGACCGCGCTCTGCGCGTACGGGTTCAGGCTGGACTCCACCGCCATCACCGACAGGATCAGCAGCGGATCGACCTGATACCGCAGCCCCGCCGACCGCGCCTCCGCGACCAGCACCCGCACCGCCCCGTCGGCAATGTGATAGCGCCGCGCGAGGTATTGCGCGACGCGCTCGTCGGCCGTCGCCAGGGAAACCGGCTCGCCGATTTTCAGGCTCGCCGATGCCGCCGACGGCGCAACCGGTTCCGGTTCCGCGGCGCGCGCCTCGCCCTCGAGTTTCGCCATCACGGGCGCCGCGACCTGCGCGACCACCGGCGCGACCGCACTGCGCATAGCCGGCACCGCCAACAGGATGAACAGAATCGTCAGGGCGGCAACGGACAGCAACCCCGTCCCCTGCAACACCATGGCAAACGCTTTGCGCACCAACGCCGACTTGGCCGTTGGAATCTCCGCATTCCCCTGCGGGCGCGGGAGTGCCTCGGGGAACGCAACTTCCTCGGCAAGGCTGGTTTCCAGCATGATCAACCTCTCTCGAAAATGCGCGCCCCCTTGCCTTCCGACCGCCGGTCGACACAGGCTGAAGCAACGCTCCATTCGATACCCATCGCGGCCCGACACAAGATCGCGGGCCGACCGCGGAACCGGACCGCGCTTGCTGCGCCGCGTCCGGTAACAACTCAGGCGGAACCCCGACAACGATGTCGGGTGCCTTGTTTCTTCGCTGCCGGGACGCGCCCCTCAACGCCCCGGAGGCGGATCTGCCGTCCGCCGCCCAACGAAAAAAACGTGAATGGGGCGGATTGTATGGCATAACGCCTTTGCGTCAATACCGAAGATGGAGGTCCGCGGCGCCGGCGATCGCGCCAAGCCGTTAGGATTGGGCCTCCGCTGCGCGCGGTGCGATGACGATCTTCCGAGGCCCAGAAAGCGATGCAATACTCCGACCTTCGCGATTTTCTTGCAAAATTAGAGAAGATCGGCGATCTTGTTCGAATAAAAGAGGAGATATCCCCGGTCCTCGAGATCACCGAAATCTGCCAGCGCCTCCTCGAAGCGCAGGGGCCGGCGGCGATTTTCGAGCGTCCGGCCGGCGCCGCCATGCCGGTCGTTGCCAACCTCTTCGGCACCACCGCGCGCGTCGCCCAAGCCATGGGCGTCGACGGCATCGGCGAACTGCGCCACATCGGCGAACTGCTGGCGACGCTCAAGGAGCCGGAGGCGCCGCAAGGCCTGCGCGACGCCATCTCCAAGGTCGCCATGCTGAAATCCGCCCTCTGGGACATGGCGCCGCACCGCGTGCGCAGCCCGGCCTGTCAGGAGGTCGTCTGGGAAGGCGCGGACGTCGACCTCGACCGACTCCCGATCCAGACCTGCTGGCCCGACGATGCCGGCCCGCTCATCACCTGGGGCATGACGATCACCCGGGGGCCGCACAAGAAGCGGCAGAACCTCGGCATCTACCGCCAGCAGCGCATCGGCCGCAACAAGCTCATCATGCGCTGGCTCTCGCACCGGGGCGGCGCGTTGGATTTCCGCGACCACCGGCTCGCACACGGCACCGAACCGTTCCCGATCGCCGTCGCCCTGGGCGCCGACCCCGCCACCATCCTCGGCGCCGTCACCCCGGTTCCCGACACCCTCTCCGAATATCAGTTCGCCGGCCTGCTGCGCGGGGCGCGCACGGACATCGCGCCCGCCCTGGGCGTGCCGCTGGACGTCCCGGCGCGCGCGGAGATCGTCCTCGAAGGCCACATCCTGCCCGACCCCGCCAACGCCGACGGCGGTATCAGCGCCGACAACCGCGGATTCGAAACCGCGGTCGAGGGTCCGTTCGGCGACCACACCGGCTATTACAACGAAACCGAGCGCTTCCCGGTGTTCACCGTGCAACGCATCACCATGCGGCGCAACCCGTTGTACCTCTCGACCCACACCGGACGCCCGCCCGACGAACCGGCCATCCTGGGCGCGGCATTCAACGAGGTGTTCGTCCCCATCCTCCAGCGCAGCTATCCGGAGATCGTCGACTTCTACCTGCCGCCGGAAGGCTGCAGCTACCGCATGGCGATCGTATCGATCCGCAAGCAATACCCCGGCCACGCGCGCCGCGTGATGTTCGGCGTGTGGGGCTTCCTGCGCCAGTTCATGTACACCAAGTTCGTCATCGTGGTCGACGACGACATCGACGCGCGCAACTGGACGGACGTCATCTGGGCCATCACGACGCGGGCCGATCCGGTGCGCGACACCCTGCTGATCGACAACACGCCGATCGACTACCTCGACTTCGCCAGCCCGGTTTCGGGACTCGGCGGCAAGATGGGGCTCGATGCCACCAACAAGATGCCGGGAGAAACCGCCCGGCCCTGGGGCCGCAAGATCGAAATGCGGGAAGACGTCCGGCGGCGCGTCGATGCGCTGTGGGACCGCCTGGGACTGGGGAAGCGATGACGATGGAACGCCAGCCGATCCGCCGCGGCGGCATCCGCGCCGCCGGCTACGACCGCGCAACCCGGGAACTCGAGGTCGAATTCGATTCCGGCGCGGTCATCCGGCACAAGAACGTGGGCGAGGAGATCGCCCGACGATTCCTCTCCAGTTCGGCGCCGGCGAGCTATTACCGGGACAACATCGAGGAAGAGTATCCGGGGCGGCGGGAGCGGTAACGGCAGGCTGCCTCCCGATCGCCGGCACCGTCCCGCCCGCTCCCGCCGTCGCGGGGCGGGGGTATGCGAGGCGCTATGGCCGAACCGCCGCGACCCCTTTCAACGCCAACCGGAAATCGATCTCGACCGGATCCGCCACGACCGACGTGTCGGCCCAATCGCCGATGCCGATGCCGTAGTCGAGTCGGCGGATGGTGAGATCGCCCGAGGCCATGGTGACGCGATCGGGTCCGCTGCCCGTCTGGGTCAAGGTCACCGGCACCGTCACCGTCCGCACCGCCCCCTTGATCGCCAGGCGGCCGTCGATGGCATAGCGTCCGTTGCCCTCGGCGCGCACCGCGGTGGACGTGAAGCGGGCCACCGGGTGCTGCGCGGTGTCGAGCCAGTCCGGTTTCGCCGCCTCGGTCGTGCCGTCATCGGTCGGCAACTGCACGCTGGCCAGATCCACCGCGATCGCGAACCGGCTGTCGCCGGGGTGGGCGGCATCGATATGAACCTCGGCGCTGAAGCGCCCGAACGAGCCGTGCACCGGCACACCCATTTCATGGGATACGAAGCCGATCGCACTTTGCGCGGGGATCAGCCGCACCGGTGCAGCCTCGGTCGCCGCACCGGCTTCGGCGGCGCCGACGACCGCCGGGTTCGCCGCCGCGCAGCAGCCCGCGCAGAGCAGGGCCGCAAGCGCCCGCCGCCGCAACATCACGAACCCCGGCGGCGCCCGTGCGCCGGCAGCATGCGCCCCATGATCCCGTCATGCAGCATGAACCGGTGGTGCAGCGCCGCCACGATATGCAGGCCGGCCAGACTCGCCAGCGTGTAGGCAAAAAATGCGTGGACATCTTCCAGGGTCTTCCCCAACGCCTTGTCGACCGGCACGAAATCGGGCAGCGGAATCTTGCCGAACAGCACGACGGGCAGCCCCTTTGCCGAACTCATCGCCCAGCCCAGCAGCGGGACGATGAAGAACAGCGCGTACAGCAGACCATGGGTTGCACCCGTCACCTTGCGCTGCCAGTCCGCGATCGATGCCGGCAACCCGGGGGCGCGGTGGGTCGCGCGCCAGAGCAGCCGGATCGACGCCAACGCCAGCGCGACGATGCCGATCCATTTGTGCCAGTTGAACACGCGCACCCGGGTCGGGGAGATCTTGAGATCGCCCATGAACACGCCGACCAGGAACACCAGCAGCAGCACCGCCGCCATCAGCCAGTGCAGGTGGATTGCGACGCCGGAGTAGCGTTCCGTCGGGGCCGCCGCGGACACGGAGGAAGAAGGACTGGTTGCCATCAAGGAAAACTCCTGCAGCGATTCAGCTCAAAACCCGGGCTCAAAACCCGGACCGGAAAGCCGGAATTGTAGGAAGGCGGGCCTTTCCTTCCGTTCAGGATTTCCGTATACAGTGTCCGGTCGGCCGCATCGGCTGCGGAGTGGCCGCAGAAACGCCGGAGCGCTCCTGCCCAACGCCCAGGGGGCTCACGCCCCGCGATCGAGTTGCCTGCGGATCTCGCGGTACACGCTTTCCGTCTGCGGGCGCACGCCGCGCCAGATCGCAAACGACTCCGCCGCCT
>JAJYAR010000224.1 GCA_021779435.1 bacterium | reverse complement strand
CACTCCCGGCGCCCAGAGCGGCGCCCAAGCCGCCGCGCCCCGCCCGCAGCAGCCACCGGCAGTCGTGCTGACGCCCGAGCAGCGCCGCGCCAAGGCCGACTACTGGGACGTGTGGTCCGACCTGTTCGGGCAAAACTATTTTCAGCAACTCGCCGACTGGTGCACGGCGAACAACTGCGAGTACATCGTTCACCTCGACCAGGATAACAACAACCCGAGCCTGGTTCGCAGCGGCGGCGACTTCTTCAAGGACATGCGCGGGGTCGCCATGCCGGGCATCGATGTGATCTGGGCCCAGATCTGGCCCGACCATGAGTCGAACTACCCGAAGCTCGCCTCCTCCGCCGCCCACCTGTTCGGCCGGCCGCATGCCTTCACCGAAAGCTTCGCGGCCTTCACGAACCCGGTCGACATTCCGACGGCCAAGTGGGTGATCGATTACCAACTCGTCCGCGGCATCAACTTCATCCAGGTCATGTTCATGTCGGCGTCCAGCGGGGAACGTGCACGGCCGCCGCAACCCGCCGCCGCCCCGGCCGAGTCAGCCAACCCGGGCACCGCCGCCCCCGCTTCCGGCCCGGGTTCCCGCGGCTATCGGTTCTTCACCGATCCCGCCTTCCCCGCCGTGGCCCGCGCCACGCACCGCTCCGCATACCTGTTGTCGTCAGGGCGTCCGACCGCACAGATCGCCCTGTACCTCCCGACCACAAGCCTCGCACTCGGCGACACGGACGCCGACCGGGTGAATCTGGCCGTTGCCCAGCAGCTCCTCGCGAACCAGCGCGACTTCGACTGGGTCGATGAGCAGGCGCTTTCGTCGCTCCTCAAACTCGACGGCTCCGAGCTGAAGAACCTCAGCGGCCAGGGCTACCGCACCGTCATCGTCGGCGGGGCAAGTGTCATTTCCCGCGCCGCGCTCGACCGGCTCCAAGCCTTCGCCAAGGCCGGCGGCCGCGTCGTGTTCATGGGCTCCACGCCGGCAACGGTGCCCGGGAGGAACTTCCTCCAGGCCTCCGGCGCACCGGACCTGGGCTGGGCGGTTGTCGAGCCGTCCACCGAGCTGACGCCCGCCGTGGTCGCCGCGTTGCCAAAACCGGATGTGTCGTTCGACAAATCCGCGGCCATGGTGAAGTACACGCATCGGCGGCTTCGTGACGCGGACGTCTACTTCTTCTTCAACGAGGGCAAGGACGACGTCGCACTCAACGCAGTCCTCGCCGGAACCGGCACCGCGCAACAGTGGGACGCCTCGACCGGCGCCGTCGAGAAGCTCACGAACGCCACGCGCGACAGCTCCGGCGTCCGCCTGCCGCTCGAGCTCAAATCGCACGAGAGCCGTTTCATCGTGATCGGTCCCATGTGACGGCTTCCTGCGAGCCCGTCGGCAAGGCAGGCTCGCTCCCGTCCGCGGACGTCGGCCCACTTCGACACGCATGATCACTCGGCGCGAATTCATCGGTGGCATCGCGGCCGCCCTGCCGCTCGCGGCATCGCTGGCACGTGCACAGGCCCCCGCGACGGAGCCGGCGTCGGGCCTGCCGCCGGACAAGCTGTCTGATTTTTCGAAGCGGCTGCGCCCCGTCGGCCGTCTCCTCGAACTCGAGGGCTGGTACGTCTGGTGCAATGCTCCGATCGAAGGACCGGACGGCCGCACCCACGTTTTCTTCTCACGCTGGCCCGCGGCAAAGAAGATGGGGGGCTGGCTCAACGCCTGCGAAATCGCGCATGCCGTCGCGCCGCAGCCGGAGGGTCCGTACGAGGTCGTCGGCACGATTCTGGCCCCGCGCGGACCGGGGTACTGGGATGCCACGACGTGCCACAACCCGCACATCCGGAAGATCGGCAACCGTTACGCGCTGTTCTACATGGGAAACAGCAACGGGAAGACGGATACGAAGCGGATCGGCGTCGCGCTGGCGGACTCGCTCGATGGCCCGTGGCACCGCTCCGACGAGCCGCTCCTGGGGCCCGGACCCGTCGGCGCCTGGGACGACCACTGCACGACGAATCCGTCGCTGATCCAGCATCCCAACGGCCAGTACTGGCTTTACTACAAATCCTGGAACACCGCGGACTACCAGAACGGCAAGCCGCCCATCCGAGGGAACCGGAAGTATGGACTCGCCATCGCCGACAAGTTCGAGGGTCCGTACCGGAAGCACCCGAAGAATCCGCTGATCGACTTTTCCGGCCGGGGCGGCAACCGGCAATGCGAGGACGCGTTCGTCTGGCACGAGGACGGCCGGTTCCGGATGATCGTCCGCGACATGGGCGTCTTCAATCAGGAGGTCGGCCTGATCATGGAATCCGACGACGGCCTGACGTGGTCGGAGCCGCTGATCGCCTTTCTCCCGCTCAATGCCTACGTCCAGCAGCCGCCCGCTCCCAGGCACCTGACCCGCTACGGCCGTTGCGAGCGTCCACAGCTGCTTCTGCGCGATGGCCGGCCCGCGTACCTGTTCACCGCGTCCCAGGGCGGCAAGTACGAGACCTCCACGCCGTTCCTGTTCAGGATCGTCTGAGACACGCGTCGTCCAGGATGACAGGCTGCGCTTCTGTCACCTCATGCCTGGATTCCGGAATCAGACCGGCCACAGAGAGCACGGAGCTCGGACACAGGGTTCACAGAGAATACCATAACCGCTGGCAGCCCAATCGGGCTTCGCACTGTTTCGTGCGGGTGAGAGTTGTCGCGCGAGCCTCCGGCTTGGCTCGGGTTGGGCCTCTGTGGCCTCTGTGGCAAAATCGGAATTCAGACACTGAAATAGGTGACACCTTCCTCACATTGAAACGACACTGGCTTGTCACCCATTGGGTGACAAACTCCTCCGGGGGGAACGAACAAATTGTCACCCATTAGGTGACAAATCCCCGGGGGCGCCTCGGAGGCATTTGTCTTTCTTCGCGTCCCTTCGCGTGATTCGCGGTCAACTTTGGTTTTCAGGTAATGGGTGACAACCTCCTCGATTTTTCCTCTGAGCAGCGACGCGGAAACTGTCACCCATTAGGTGACAAAACGGCATGGTACCGCGGCGCCGAACACGCCCTTGCGCGACATTCTCGCAACCTGACTGCGGCGGCTCAGGCCCTCCTCTTCCTTCATTCCCGTCTGCCCAAACCGACCGGCCTGCTCCCGATTTCAGGTGATACGGCTCACTTCGGGGTTCTCCGAACCGTCTTGCAGCTTTTGGATCGATTGCGGTCGTGCCGATATCCCCCGGTACACGACACTTCGCCCAACTGCCTTTTCCTGCATGAAACACCTCCAACTCCTCACCGTACTGGCGTCGTTCCTGGGCCTGGCCTGCGCCGGTGCATCTGGCGCCGCGCCCGCCACCCCGCCCGCACGGCTAGCCTTGAACTTCAACCCTGGCTGGAGGCTGTTTGTCGGTGACCCCGCAGGAGCGGGCGCCTCCGCGTTTGATGACTCAGCCTGGAAGGCCGTCACGCTTCCCCACGCGTGGAACGAGGATGACGCGTTCCGCAAGGACATCGCACAGCTCCCGACGGGCATCGCCTGGTATCGGAAGCACTTTGTCCTGCCCGCCGACACCAAGGGTCGGAAGATCTTCATCGAGTTCGAGGGCGTCCGCCAGGCCGCCGAAATCTTCGTCAACGGCGAGCGGATCGGCGCGCATGAGAATGGCGTGATGGCGTTCGGCTTCGACGTGAGCGACGCGCTCCGTCCCGCTCCCGAGGAGAACGTGATCGCCGTCCGCGTGGACAACGACTGGAACTATCGCGAGCTCGTGTCCGGCTCCCGCTTCCAGTGGTCCGATCGCAACTTCAACGCAAACTACGGCGGCATCACCAAGAACGTCCGGCTGCACATCACCAACCAGCCGTACCAAACGCTGCCTCTCCTCTCCCACCTCGGCACGACCGGCGTGTACGTGTATGCGACGGATTTCGACATCGCCGGCCGTTCCGCGACGATCCACGCCGAATCCGAGGTCCGCTACGAGCCGCGCGAGCCGCGCACCTTCACCTACGATGTCACGGTCGAGGACATGGACGGACGCGTCGTGAAGACATTCTCCGGCGGCGAGTTCACCGTCCCGGGCCGCGGACACGTGATCGCACAGGCGGCGGCGCGCATCGAGGGCCTGAATTTCTGGAGCTGGGGCTACGGCTACCTGTACACCGTCACCACCACGCTCCGGCAGAACGGGCAGGTCATCGACGAGGTCAGGACGCGCACCGGTTTCCGCAAGACGTCGTTCACCAATGGAATGTTCACGCTCAACGACCGCCCGCTTCAGATCAAGGGCTACGCCCAGCGCACCAGCAACGAGTGGCCGGCCATCGGCATCTCGGTCCCGCCGTGGGTGAGCGACTACAGCAACAGGCTCATGGTCGAAAGCGGCGGCAACACCGTGCGCTGGATGCACATCAGCCCGTGGCGGCAGGACGTCGAGTCCTGCGACCGCGTCGGCCTCATGCAGCAGTTCCCGGCCGGCGATTCCGAGGCCGATGCCCAGGGCCACTCCTGGCGGATGCGCGTCGACCTCATGCGTGACGCCATCGTCTACAACCGCAACAGCCCGAGCGTCGTGTTCTACGAGGCGGGCAACAAGGGCGTCGACGAGGGCCACATGGAGGAGATGGTCGCGTTGAAGAACCGCTATGATCCCCACGGCGGCCGCGCGATGGGTTCGCGCGAGATGCTCGGCAGCAACACCGCCGAATGGGGCGGCGAGATGCTCTACATCAACAAGAGCGCCGGAAAGCCGCTGTTCGCCAGCGAGTACTCGCGCGACGAGGGTCTCCGGAAATACTGGGACGAACTCACCCCGCCGTATCACAAGGACGGCGAGGGCCCGCTCTACAACGGCCAGGATGCCCGCGTTTACAATCGCAACCAGGACACCCACGCCGTCGAGAACGTCGCCCGCTGGTACGACTACTGGCGTGAGCGGCCGGGCACCGGCACGCGCGTCAACGCCGGCGGCCTGAACATCATCTTCTCCGACAGCAACACCCACCACCGCGGAGCCGAGAACTACCGCCGCAGCGGCGAGGTTGACGCCATGCGCATCCCGAAGGACGGCTACCGCGTCCACGAGGTCATGTGGGATGCGTGGGTCGACATCGAAAAGCCGCGCCTCACGATCATCGGCCACTGGAACTACGCGCCCGACGTCACCAAGAACGTACAGGTCGTCTCCACCGCCGATCGCGTCGATCTGTTCCTCAACGGAAAGCCGCTCGGCTCCGGCAGGCAGAGCAACCG
>JAJYAR010000223.1 GCA_021779435.1 bacterium | reverse complement strand
GGGAAGGCTCCGCACCATCTTCAGGAGCATCGATATTGTGTCGTCACCGGGACCGTAAACGTTGCCGGGCCTGAGCACGAGCCACGGGCCGTGATAGGACCGAAGGAGTTCCTCCGCCCTGATCTTCGACTTCTGGTAGTCGGAGTTGCCGCGGTCCGCGCCCAGCGAGGACACATAGATGAAATACGGCTGGCCCGACTTCCTGGCGGCGGCGACGAGGTGCCGCGTACCGGCGACGTTGATCCCCTCAAACGTGCTCTCCGGCGGATTCTCCTCGGCGATCCCGGCGACGTGGAGCACGCATTCACAGGCATCCATTGCTCCGTTCAAGGTTTCGGGCACGGCAATGTCCGCGACAAACGGCTCAACTCGCTCCGGCAGGGAACGCACGTCCTCCTCGGCGTGCCTCGAAAGCAGCCGCACCTTGTGTCCCGCCCGAAGCAGCGCCGGAATCGCTGCGTTTCCGATAATTCCGGATCCGCCTGTTACGAGTACGTTCATGCAATACGCTAGCGGGCGCCACGGTGAGTCAATGCGCCGGCGCAGGCGGAACGCCCGGTCCCGCTGCGGTACGATGCATGGTGAGATTTCCCATGCAGCCCTCTGGACACAAACGCCTTGATGCGGTCGTCGTCGGTTCCGGCCCGAATGGTCTCACCGCCGCCGTGTTCCTGGCTCGCGCCGGACTCTCAGTGCACGTGATCGAAGCGACGGAGACGCCCGGCGGCGGATGCCGGTCCGCCGAGTTCACGCAACCGGGCTTCATTCACGATATCTGCGCGGCGGTCCACCCGATGGGCGTGCTTTCACCCGCGTTCCGCGAACTCGGACTCGAGCGTTTCGGACTGGAGTGGGCGTGGTCGAAAAGGCCGCTGGCTCATCCACTGCCGGACGGCGGTGTCGCCGTGCTCGAACGCTCGCTCGATGAGACCGCGCGCGGACTCGGCGACGACGGCGTGCGCTGGGCTGAGACGATCGGACCGTTTGCGAGCGAGAAGTTCATCCACTCGATCCTGCAACCGGTCTGGTGGCCTGGCGGCTCCCTGATTGAGCGGGCGCGGTTCGGACTTCTCGGCCTGCGTTCCTGCGAAAGCGTGGCGCGAAGCCGGTTTCGCACGCCCGCCGCACGGGCTTTGTTCTCCGGCTGCGCGGCACACTCCGTCATGGCCTTGGATCGCGCCGGAACCGCAGCCTTCGGTCTCATTCTCGCGGCAGCCGCGCACACCATCGACTGGCCGTGCGCCCGCGGCGGATCCGCGGCCATCATCGAGGCCCTGCTCGCCGCCCTCGAGCGGCATGGAGGCACCTGGGAGACGGGACGCCACGTTCGGACGCTCGCAAACCTGCCGGGGTCTCGCGTCGTGCTCTTCGACGTCGGCCCGCGACAAATCGCGCAGATTGCCAGCGACGCGCTCCCCGAAGGCTATCGCGCACGGCTCGCGGCCTTTCGGCATGGGCCTGGCGTGTTCAAGATCGACTGGGCGCTGAGCGGCCCGATCCCGTGGCGCAATCCGGAATGCCGCGTGGCAACCACGGTCCACGTTTGCGGCGCCTTCGAGGACGTTCTCCGCTCCGAGGCGGAAATGGCATCCGGCAGCGTGCCGGAGCACCCGTTCGTCCTTGTTGCGCAGCAATCACTGATCGATCCATCCCGGGCGCCCGAAGGCCGGCACACGGGCTGGGCGTATTGCCATGTTCCAAACGGCTGCACCGAGGACATGACGTCACGTATCGAGACGCAGGTGGAACGCTTCGCACCGGGATTCCGCGACTGCATCCTCGCCCGGCACACGATCAATCCCGCGCAACTCGAGCTTCACAATCCCGCGATGCTGGGAGGCGACATGGCGGGCGGTCAGGACGACCTTGCGAATTTTCTGTTTCGTCCCGTCGCCCGCTGGAACCCGTACACGACTCCACACCCGCGGCTCTTCATCTGCTCGAGTTCCACCCCGCCCGGCGGCGGCGTGCATGGCATGTGCGGCTATCACGCGGCGAAGGCGGTGATGCGGGCCCTGAGGCGCTAACCTTCCCCGGCAGGAGCAAATTCATTTGCGACTCCGACACCCAGGCCGACCGACGTGGCGCCTCCCAATCCTTCGCAGATAATTCTGCGCCTACCGCCGGAGCCGGCAACCTCGGCCCTCGCTTCTCGCAAATCGCCATTGCCCGCGACCAACGCCGGCTTACGGTGCCGCTCAACGATGTCCTCCGCACGCGACCTTCTCGCCCCCACTGACGCGTTTCCCCGCCGCCATCTTGGCGACGATCCGGCCGAGACCAAGGCGATGCTCGACCTGCTCGGGTACACCTCGCTCGATTCGCTCACCGACGCGGCCGTGCCGCCCCAGATCCGGCGTGACGCCCTGAAGCTTCCGCCGGCTGTGGGCGAAAGCGCCGCACTCGGCGAACTCAGGGCGTTGGCGGCCGAAAACCGGACGTTCCGGAGTTTCATCGGCACGGGTTACTACGACACGCACACGCCGCCCGTCATCCAGCGCAACATCCTCGAGAATCCGGGCTGGTACACCGCGTACACGCCGTACCAGGCGGAGATTTCCCAGGGCCGCCTCGAGGCGCTTCTGAATTTTCAGACCGTGATCACGGATCTGACGGCACTCGAAATCGCCAATGCCTCGATGCTCGACGAGGGGACCGCCGCAGCCGAGGCCATGATGATGTGCCACCGGCTCAAGGAAGGTGACGCCGCCGACAGCCGGACCTTCCTCGTCTCGAGCCGCTGCCACCCGCAGACGATCGATATCGTGCGCACACGGGCAAGGCCGCTGGGAATCAGCGTCGTCGTGGCGGAGACCGAAACCTTCAAGTTCGACGCAGGCTGTTTCGGCGTGCTCGTGCAATACCCGGACACGACAGGCTCGATCCACGACTTCACGCAGCTGTTCGCCGACGCCCACGCCGCCGGGGCCTTCACCATCGTCGCCACCGACCTGCTCGCGCTCACGGTGCTGCGTCCGCCCGGCGAATTCGGGGCCGACGTGGCCGTGGGTTCGGCGCAGCGCTTCGGCGTGCCGATGGGCTTCGGCGGTCCGCACGCCGGATTCCTGGCGACGAAGGATTCCTTCAAACGCCAGATGCCGGGCCGGCTTGTAGGCGTATCAAAGGATTCCCACGGCGATCCTGCACTGCGACTCGCCCTCGGCACACGCGAGCAACACATCCGCCGCGACAAGGCGACCTCGAACATCTGCACCGCCCAGGTGCTGCTTGCGGTGATGGCGTCGATGTACGCGGTGTATCACGGACCCGAGGGATTGCGGCGAATTGCGCGCCGGATCGCGTTTCTCACCGAGCTCCTCGCCGCCGGGCTGTGCGATGCGGGTGCGAAGGTGAACACGGACCCGGTATTCGACACCCTCACCGTCACAAACGTCGCCGCCAGGCGAGTCCATGCCACCGCTTCGGCGAAACGGCTCAATTTCCGCCACGTCGACGAGCACACGGTCGGCATTTCCATCGATGAAACGACGACGGTCGAAGACGTTCGCGCGATCCTTTCGTGTTTCCGCGAGAGCGCGGACTTCGAGGTGGCACTCGCTTCCGTGAACTTCGACCCGGCCGCCGCGGGACATCCCTCCCCCCTGGCGCGGACGTCCGCATTCCTCACGCATCCGACGTTCAACCGCTATCACACCGAGCACGAGATGCTGCGATACATCAAGCGACTCGAGTCGAAGGATCTCTCGCTGACGCATTCGATGATTTCGCTCGGCTCGTGCACGATGAAGTTGAATGCGACCAGCGAGATGATGCCGGTATCTTGGCCGGAGTTCGCAAAACTGCATCCGTTCGTGCCGCCGGAGCAGGCGCGCGGCTACCAGCGCGTCATCCGCGATCTCGAGACCTGGCTTGCCGAGATCACCGGGTTCGCGGCGGTTTCGCTGCAGCCGAACGCCGGTTCACAGGGCGAGTACGCCGGGCTGCTTGCGATCCGCGGCCATCATGAGTCGCGCGGCGAGGGGCATCGCAACGTCTGCCTCATTCCGACCAGCGCACACGGCACGAACCCGGCCAGCGCGGCGATGGGAGGCTTCAAGGTCGTGCCGGTCGCCTGCGACGCCGACGGCAACATCGATCTTGGCGACCTTCGCGTGAAGGCAGACCAGCACGCGCGCAATCTCGCGGCCCTCATGGTGACCTATCCGAGCACGCACGGCGTGTTCGAACCCGGCATCAAGGAGGTCTGTGACATCGTTCACCAGCACGGCGGACAGGTGTACATGGACGGCGCGAACATGAATGCGCAGGTCGGCCTCACGTCGCCGGGCCATATCGGCGCGGATGTCTGCCACCTGAACCTCCACAAGACGTTCAGCATCCCGCATGGCGGCGGTGGCCCCGGCGTGGGCCCGATTGCCGTGGCGAAGCACCTGACTCCGTTCCTTCCGGGGCACGTATCGGCGTCGGGCGCAGACCAAGGCGGCTCGGGCGCGGTGGCGTCAGCGCCATTCGGCTCCGCGTCCATCCTCGTGATTTCCTGGATGTACATCCGGATGATGGGCCCCGACGGGCTGACCGCCGCGACGAAGCAGGCGATTCTGAATGCGAACTACGTCGGCCGGCGGCTGAACGCGTGCTTCCCGATCCTGTATCGTGGCAATGGTGGCTTGGTCGCACATGAGTGCATCGTCGACTTCCGCGGCTGGAAGAAGCACGGCATCGAGGTGGACGACGTGGCGAAGCGGCTGATGGATTACGGCTACCACGCGCCCACGATGTCGTTCCCGGTGCCCGGCACGCTGATGATCGAGCCGACGGAGAGCGAATCGAAGGCCGAGCTGGACCGGTTCTGCGACGCGATGATTTCGATCCACGGGGAGATGCAGGCGGTCGCCAGCGGCGAATCGGACAAAGCCGACAATCCGTTGAAGCACGCCCCGCACACTGCGAAGGTCGTGTGCTCGGACGCGTGGCCGCACGGGTACTCGCGCGAGACGGCGGCGTTTCCGGATCGCTTCACACGCGCAAGCAAGTTCTGGCCCGCCGTCGGCCGCATCGACAACGTTTACGGCGACCGGAACCTCGTGTGCTCGTGCGTGGGAATGGAGGCGTACGGGGAGTAAGAAGTCGGCTCGCTCCGCGCTCCGCTACGTTCGCTGTAGCGGCGAGCGTGAGCAAGCCGGACTTATGACTTGCCTCCAGCGCTCGTGGTAAATCTTGTTTACCTCGGTGCTGGCGAACAATGAACCCAGTAGCGGCGAGCGTGAGCAAGCCGACCGAAAAGG
>JAJYAR010000222.1 GCA_021779435.1 bacterium | reverse complement strand
GGACCCGCGACCCCGAACACAACGGCATCTTCGACGCCTGCGAGGAACTGGGCATCGGCCTGGTGGCGTTCAGCCCGCTGGGCCGCGGCTTCCTGACCGGCGCGATGGGCAGGGACACGGTGCTGCCCGACAACGATTTCCGCCGGCAACTGCCGCGCTTCACCGCGCAGGCGATGGCCCACAACCAGGCGCTGGTCGACCTGTTGCGGCGCATCGCGGCCGAAAAATCGGCGACGCCGGCACAGATCGCCCTGGCGTGGATTCTGGCGCGGCGGCCATGGATCGTGCCGATTCCCGGAACGACCAAGCCGCAGCGCCTGCGCGAAAACCTTGGCGCGGTCGAACTGACCTTGAACGGGGACGAACTGGCCTGGATCGACCGCGCCGCGGCGGCGATCCCCATCGAAGGCGCGCGCTACCCCGAGGTCATGCAGGCGGCGGTCGGCCGCTGAACGGTTCGGAACGTTGCGGTTTTGCCGAAGCGGGATGGCCGTACGGGGCTCCCGACCGTATGTGTCCTGGACGGGCATTTGACGAATGGCGGGCGCGAAGGGGGTGATGCGCCAAATCTCCGCCGCCAGCCCCGCCGTACGTCGGATAAATGGCAGAATCGGGGCAATTCACGCAGGAACGCCATTGAAGTTTGCCAGCACCCCCCCCTTCGGCAATCGCCCCGCGATTGTGCGGTTTGCCGTCGGCGTCGCCATCTATGCCGTCGCACTGTCGTTCCGGATCGCGCTGCTGTCCATCGAGCCGCGCTTGCCGTTCGCGCCGTTTTCCGTCGCGGCCTTGCTCACCTTCTATCTTTGCGGCTCCGCGCCCGGCGTTCTGGTCGTCGCCCTGAGCGCGGGAACGGTCCTCTACCTCGGCGCTCCGGCCCAATGGGCCTGGGCGCAGCGCTGGATGCCGGAGATTTCCGTCATCGGCTATGCATTGATCACCATCCTGATCGGATGGCTGATGGAGCGGGGCCGGCTGGCCGTGCGATTGGCGGATCTCAACCGCGAGCAGGAGATGATGCTGGACAACGAACTCGTCGGCATCCTCAAACTGCGCGGCCGCAAGGCGATCTGGCGCAACCGGGCGCTGGAGCGAATGCTCGGGTACGGTGCCGGCGATCCGCTCGCCGAGGACATGCGGACCTTGTATCCCGATGAGGACTCCTACCGTCACTTTGGCGAGGATGCGTACCCGGGCCTGCGCGAGGGCGGCACCTACCGCACGCAGATCCGCCTGGTGCGCAAGGACGGGCAGGCGATCTGGGTCGACATGAGCGGCGTGATGCTCTCCGCCGAGCGCGACGAATCGATGTGGCTGCTGCTCGACATCACGGAACTCAAGCGCTATCAGGAGCAGGTCGAGAGCATGGCGTTCCGGGACGGGTTGACCGGGTTGCCCAACCGCATGCTGCTGCTCGATCGGATCCACCAGGCGCTGCCGCTTTCGGAGCGCACACACCGGGAACTGGCGGTCTGCTTCATCGACCTCGACGGCTTCAAGGAGATCAACGACCGCTTCGGCCATGACGCCGGCGACCGGCTGCTCCGGGCGGTTGCGGTGCGGATGCAGGCATGTCTGCGCGGCAATGACACGGTGGCGCGGCTGGGGGGCGACGAGTTCGTGCTCGTCCTGGCCCAGTTGCACAGCCGCGAAGAATGTCAGGTCATTCTGGATCGCGTGCTCGAGTTCGTACGCGAGCCCGTCACCGTCACCGCCGACCAGTCGGCGGCCGTTTCGGCGAGCATCGGCGTCGCGCTGTGCCCCGAGGACGGCTCCGAGCCGGAGCTGCTGCTGGCGCGGGCGGATGCGGCGATGTACGCCGCGAAGCGGGCGGGCCGCAACCGCGTGCGCTATTTCCACGAGCGCCATTCCGCCGCGGCGACCCTGACGGAGGCATAGCGTCGCGCCGGTGCGATCCCGGCGATGGGGGATGCGCGGACACGGGCATTGCGATCGGTCAACCCGTTCCCGGCCCATGTCGGACTATGCTGTCCTGACGGTCGAGGCACGTGCGCTCCATGTCGCCGCGACACATCCCCGCTTCGTGCAGGGACTGGCGAGAGGGCGATTGGCCCGTCGCCTGGAGCCGTGTGCCTCGCCGTCTTCATCCCGCTCATCCCATTGCCTCCGTTGTCGAACCGTCCCGGACATTCCCGTGCCGCGGGTACAGTGGCCGCGGCGGCTCTACAATCGCGCGGCCGTTCCCCCATGGCCGTGCGGCGCACCGGGCGCGAACCTGTGCCCGGGCCACGATTGCTTCGTCTTCACGCTTCACTTCGCATCATGCATGTCGATTCCCTCGATCGTTTCCTCCTGTTGTTTGCCGGCGCGGTCTGGGCCGGGGTGCAGAACCAGTTGGCGGGAGGCGGATCGTTCATCACCTTGCCCGCCCTGATGTGGACGGGCATGGACGCGCGCGCCGCCAACATCACCTCGACCGTGGCGCTCTTCCCGGGGCAGCTGGTCGGCGGGTGGATGGGGCGGCGGCACGCTTCGGGCACGGATCAGGTCCGCTTGCGCGCCCTGACGGCGATCAGTCTCGTTGGCGGCGGAATCGGCGCCGTCCTGCTGCTGTTGACCCCGTCGAGCATGTTCGGAAAGATGGTGCCGTGGCTCGTCCTCTTCGCCACTGCGGCGTTTGCATGGGGTTCGTTTCGTCGCAAGCCACCCCATGTGGAGGCCGGACAGCGCCGGCTCGGTCCGCTATGGGTGATGGCGATCCAGTTCGTGATCGCGATCTACGGCGGCTATTTCGGCGGCGGCATCGGCTTTCTGATGCTGGCGAGCCTGGCGCTCAGCCGCGTTCCCGTGCGAGCCGCCGCGGCTACCAAGAATGTCCTGGCCGGGGTCATGAACGCGACCGCGGTGGTGGTGTTCCTGGTCTCCGCGGAAGTGCACTGGTTCGCGATGGCGGTGGCCTGCGTCGGCGCGCTCTGCGGCAGCTGGCTCGGCGCGCATCTGCTCAACCGCGTTCCCGAGCGCGCGTTGCGCGTGCTGGTGATCGCGATCGGCATCGCGCTCACCGTCGCGCTGTTTCGGGGATCGCTTTGAGCTTCGGGATCGTGGCACGCGCCGGGGTGAAGCGCGGAATTGAGACGGATTTCCGCGCAATTTCGGGCGAGTCTCCGGTCCCGGGGATCGCGCAGAATTGGCGGACCAAATCGTCAAACCCCATCGCCGGACTCGGCCCCGCAACGGACGACAATCTCATCGCAGTTCCCATAACCGGATGTGTCCTTCGCCCCGCGCAACGATCCGCCCAGCGCCCCATGGGAGCGCGGGGGATCTTGCCGATTTGCCGGTTGCGATCGTTCGCTATGACCGCGCGCTCCATCGCATTTACGCCAATCCGCATTTCGAGCGCGTGACGGGCTTGCGTCCTGAGCAGTATCTCGGGTGCACGCCATCCCAATGGTCGACGCTCGGCGCCGATGCCGTCCGGATGGAAGCGCTGCTGCGCACGGTGCTGCACAAAGGTGCGCCGGGGGAGATGGATATCGAGTCCAGCGGTGCCGATGGCGTCGTGCGCTGGTTCACGCTCAAGGCGATCCCGGAATTCGATCCGGCGGGTGCGGTGGTCTCCGTGCTGACCGTCTCGGTCGAGACCACCCGGCAAAAGGCGGCCGAGCGGATCGCGCGGGAACGGGAGCATGCGTTTCGCTCCTTGGCCGACAGCATCCCCGTCGACGTTTTTCATTTCGACCGGGATGGACGCATCCGCTTCGCCAACAGCGTGGCAGCGACGACCTTGCGTCGGCCCGCCGAGCAATTGCTGGGAAAGCGCCTCGACGAGTTGGGCCTGCCGCTGCTGGCGCGGGTGCATGAGCAGGTCGTCGCCGTCGCCGGCGACGGCTCGGCGAAGAAGATCGAGTTGCGGCAGCAGCGCGACGGCCATCCGTTCCCGGAAATCCGGCAGATCCGGCTGCTTCCCGAGACCGACCCCGGCGGCGCGACGGCCGGCGTCATCGGCATCGGGCGTGACGTCACGGCCGCCTATCTTCAGGACGCGGCATGGAGCTTCGTCACCCGCCAGAGCCTGGACCACAACGCCGATTCGTATTTTTTCGACCTGGTGCGGTTTCTGGGGGACCTGCTCGCGGTGGACCATGTTCTGGTCGACCGGTTTTCCGAGGACGATCCCGGTTTCGCGGAGACCGTCGCGTTCTACTCGAAGGGCGCGCTGCGTCCCGGTCTGCGCTACGCATTGCGGGACACGCCCTGCGAAGCGGTTTCGCAAGTCAAGCTGTGCTGCCATCCGCGCGACGTCCACGTGCTCTTTCCGCGCGACCGCTTTCTCGTCGAGCAGGGGGTCGAGAGCTATGTCGGCGTGCCGCTGGTAGATGCAACCGGGCGCGCCGTCGGCCTGCTTGCGGTGATGGACCGCAATCCGGTCCTCGACGAGGAGGCCGTCATCGGCGTGCTGCGCAAGATCGCGGGCCACGCCGGCGCGGAGTTGATCCGCCGGCAGGCCGACCGCAAGTTGCGCGAAAGCGAACGCCTGTTCCGCACCCTGGCCGAACTCTCGCCCGACTATGTCGCGCGCTACGACGTGCACGGGAAGAAGATCTACGTCAGCCCCAATCTCGCTTCGTTCCTGGAGCAGGACGAATGGCGCGCGATCGGGCGCTCGCCCGGCGAGACCTCGCCGGGCGATGCCGGCATCGCCGAATACGAGGACGCGCTCGCCCGGGTGCTGGCCACCGGCATGCCGGAGGAGATCGAGTTCACGTTCCACCGCAATCAATCGATCAACCACGTCCGGTTCATCGCAACCCGCGACTCGGCGGGCGCGATCGACGGCGCCATCGCCTACGGCCGGGACATCACGCAGATCGTCGCGCAGCGCGAGCGCATCAAGACGCTCGCGCTTACCGACACCGTCACGAAACTCTCCAACCGCCATGCGCTGCAGGAAGTCGGCGCGACGCTGCTCGCCCGGGCGCGCGAGCGCCGGGGCGAACTTGGCGTGCTGTTTCTGGATGTCGATGGCCTCAAGGACATCAACGACACGCTCGGGCATTCGGCAGGCGACCACCTGCTGCGCAGCATCGCGGAGCGGATCCGGCAGTGCGTCGGGCCCGGCGAGCTGCTGGCACGGGTCGGCGGCGACGAATTCGCGATCGTCGCGCCGGCTCCGGACGGCCGCGCGAGCATGGAGGAGATCGTGCGCCGGATCGGCATGAAACTCGGCGAACCGTTCCGCATCGAGCACCGCATGATCACCGCCAGCGTGAGCATGGGTCTGGCGATGTTTCCCGAACATGGCGACGACCTCGAACAGCTCATGGCCCACGCCGACACGG
>JAJYAR010000221.1 GCA_021779435.1 bacterium | reverse complement strand
ACGGGCATGAAATCCTGACGGGAAAGATATCCGTTCCTGACGCCCCAGGCCATGCCGTACACGAAGAAGGCCGTCCCGCTGAGTTCGGGGCCGCCGTAATTGTTCGGATCCTTCAGACTGACATTCCAGAAACCATCGGCGCGCTGGAGCGGTGCGAGCGCCACGCACATGTCCTGGAAGGTCTTGATGTACTCGGCGCGGTGCGTGTCGGTTTCAGGAAGGACGTCCAGGACGCGGACGAGGGCGGCGAGGACCCAGCCGTTGCCGCGCGACCAGTAGCAGTTTGCGCCGTTTGGCTCCTTGTACGGCGGATCGAAATCGGCGTCGCGCCACCACAGATGCTCCGTCGTGTTGTAAAGCCCGGTGCCGCCCTGCAGCGAACGGGTGTTCGCATACAGGTCGTACATCTTGGCGAAGTATTTGGGGTCCTTGTAGAGAACGCCCATCTTGGCGAACACCGGCATCGCCATGTGCAGGGCATCGATCCACCACCAATCGTCGCTCTTTGTGCTGTTCACCATTCCGTTGATCGCGGTGGTGATGTCACGGATGCGCTCGGGTTTCGGATCGATGTTGTACAGCTCGATGTAAGCCTGGCCGCACGCCTGATCGTCGGCGACGCGATCCGTGGCGGATCCGTAGGTGAGCCCCCAGTTGTGGGAGGCGCCCCATTTCACGGCGTAATCGTAGTATCGCGGCTCGGGCGCGATGGAGTGAAGCGCCAGCAGCCCCTCCAGGTAGGTGGCGCGTGTCCATAGATTGCTTGGACGGGCGCGGTCGGTGACAATGTCGGCGCCGGGATTCGGCCAGGCAGTCAGGAACTGGTCGTTCACGACGCGCATCTTCGTCAATACGCGATCGGGGGTTGGTAGTGCCTGGGCGGATAGACCCGGGGAAATGGCCGACAGCAATGCAAGAACGGCCGCGTGACGGCCGAAGCGAATGGGGTTCATGACGTTCACGCAAGACGTGCGATTCCGTGAAAGGAGTCGAGCGCACAGTGCATACTGCGATCGCATCAACGCGGCAACGGTGCGTCGCATCGCGGCCGGACGCCGCGCCCGCCGGCCCGGCTAGAGGCCGGAGAACGCGGCGGCAAAGGCGTGGCGGTCGGCGGCCTTGAAGAAAGAAGTGCCGGCGACAAACGTGTCCGCCCCTGCCGAGCGGCATTCGCGGGCCGTCGCCACGTCGATGCCGCCGTCGACCTCGAGCCGGAACGAAAGGCCGCGTTCCCTGCGCCACGTGGCGATCTGTGCCAGCTTCGGAAGCATGTCGCGTCGAAACGACTGGCCTCCGAAACCGGGCTGCACCGTCATCACCAGAACGAGTTCAACCTCGCCCAGGAACGGTTCGATGGCGCTGGCAGGCGTGCCGGGGTTGAGGACGATGCCCCGCTGGCAGCCGAGTTCCCGGATCTTCCCGAGCGTGCCGCGATGATCGTAACTTGGCTCGATGTGAATGCTGATCAGGTTGGCTCCGGCCTTGGCGAACGCCTCGACGTACCGGTGAGGTTCGTCGAGCATGAGGTGCGTGTCGAAAAACAGCCTGCAGCCCGCCCGCCTCAGTGCCGCGAGTGTTTCCGGCCCGAACGAGAGGTTGGGCACGAAGTGACCGTCCATGATGTCACAATGCAGCCAGGGCAGGCCGAGATCAGCGACAACCTGGGCGCTGGCTCCAAGGTTCGCGTGATCGCCACCGAGAAGCGAAGGGCTGAGAAGCGGGGTGGGGAAGGTCATGGTGCGCGTTGCGCACGTTCGATGTTCAGGGGGCAAGGTTCAAGGTCCAAACCTCTCCCGGGTTCTTCGTCGCGCGGCGGCTCCCGTCGGCGATGCGCGGCATCGACAAGGTGTTCGCAGCAGCGAAAACCTACCAGACGTCCAGCATCGCGTGAGTCACCTTGGTGGCGAGCGCCTCCGCGAGCAGGGGCAGCGTCTGGTATTCAGACTGGATTTGGCCGGTGTCGGTGAACGCCTCGCGCCGAGACTCGATGCGCCGCTTTTCGAACAGAACGGAACCATCGCGTCTCGTGAGCGTGCAGTCGGCGCCGAGCGTGAGGTCGAACTTGCGCGCGAGGCCGGTGTCGCCTTCGCGCACGGCGGCGATGTCACGGTGATAGTCGACGATGGCGACGGTGAGCGTGACCTCGGCATCCGCGGGCGAATTGACGAGGGTGACGCGCCCGTCGCGGATGAAAGCCTCGCGGATCCGGGTGCTCACGATGTCGCGGGCCTGCGGGAGGCTTGTCCGGTTGGTGACCGGCGCGACGTAAACGGTGTGGAAGGCAGGCTGGGAGTCGGTCCCGAGCCGGTAATGGCTGCAGCCCTGAAACAGTCCGGCCACGAGAAGGACTGCGAAGGCCCAGACGGGCAGTCCGGTGCGAAGGAGGGGTGGGGTGCGCATGATGGCCGCGGGGTTGCTCGATTGCCCTGAGAGCAAAAAGGCGGCCGCGGTGGCGGTCGCCGGGAAATCAGAAGAGCCAGAAACGCTTCTTCTTCGGCGAGCCGGGCGCGTTTTCCTTTTCGTAGCGCGCGGCCCTGGCATCGACCTCGGCGAGCTTTGCCTTGGCGCGATTCGCGACGGCCGACTCGGGATAGGCGGTGATCGCCTCGTTGTAGAACACCCGGGCCGCCTTGTAGTTGTTGCGCTTGTAGAAGTAGAAGTCCCCGATCTTCACTTTGCTCTCGGCCATCATGGTTTTCATGCTGTCGAGGCCCTTTTCCGCCGTGGCGACGTGCGGGTCGTTGGGGAAGAGGAGCATGTAGTCCGTGAAGTAGGTGATCGATTCCTTGGTGGATGCCTGATCGTAGTAGGGACCGTCGACGAGCTTGGCGTGCGTCTGGGCCAGCTTCAGGTACGCGTCGGGAGCGAGGATGCTCTGCGGGTAGCTGTTGATCATCCGGTCGAGGGCATCGATGGCGGCCTCGGTTTCCTTCAGGTACGTGTAGCCGCGGGCAACGTTCATGAGCGCGAGCGGGGCGTAATCGCTGTACGGAGCGTTCGCGACGATCGTCTCGAAGTAGCCGATGGACTTTTCCCGCTGCTGGAAGCCCGGCAGGAGTCCCCAGAACATGCGACCGCGCGCGCCATCGAGGAGGGCGCTGGCGATCCGGTACTGCTCTCCGACGATTTCGTTGAAGCGGCGGGTGTTCGGATAGCGCGAGAGGATCTGCTGGAAGCTGTCGAACGCCTTGTTGTAGTTGTGCTGCTTCAGGTAAAGATGGGCGGCGCGATAGAGAGCCTCGGGGGCGTAGATCGAATTCGGATACTTCTTCGCGATCGAGTTGTACTTCCTGATGGGCGACCGGACGCTGCCGGTCTCCTCCTCGGCGCGCGCCTTGTTCATCACGTCCAGCGCATTCCTGCCCTCGGCGCCGGCCAGGCCGGAAAGGGCGCCGCCCTCGACGCTCCAGCCGGTCGTCGGGTTCCACACCAGGTCGGCGCGTGCCCCGGCGGCCATGAGGCACAATCCCGAGATCAGGAGAATGAGAAAGCGCTGCAGGCGGCCTGTGTGGAAACGCATTGCGAAAGAGATTACCAGCGAATCAGGGCACTCCCGTAGGTCAAGCCCGCCCCAAATGCGACAAGCAGTGTGGTGTCGCCGGCCTTGATGCGGCCGGCCCGGCGGGCCTCGTCGAGAGCGATCGGAATCGAGGCGGCGGACGTGTTGCCGAATCGGTCGACGTTGACGTAGAAGCGCTCCATGGGGAGTTCGAGGTACTGGGAAATGGCCTCGATGATCCGGAGATTTGCCTGGTGGGGGATCACGAGCGAAATCTGATCCGGCCGCACGTGGTGTTGTTCCAGAATTTCACGGGCGGCATCCTCCATCGCGCGGACGGCGATCTTGAACACTTCCTTGCCCTTCATCCTGATCACGTGGCCGTGATTCACGATCGCCTCGATCGCGGACGCGGCGTGCACGCCGTTGCGCTCCATGTGGAGAAGGTCCGTGCTCTCGCCGATGGCTCCGAGCTTTGCGCCGAGAACACCGGTGCCCGGGGTGTCGCCAAGACCGATCACGGCCGCGCCGGCGCCGTCACCGAACAGCACGCAGGTCGTGCGGTCCTCCCAGTCGACGACGGAGGAGAGCTTCTCTACGCCGATGACGAGAGCCTTGCGCCGGCGGCCCGACGCGAGCATGGCCGAGGCGGTGTCGACTCCGTAGATGAAGCCCGAGCAGGCGGCGTTGAGGTCGAAACAGGCGGTGGTCGTTGCGAGCCCGAGCTTGTGCTGGACGAAACAGGCGGTGGCCGGCATCGGCAGGTCGGGCGTGACCGTGGCGACGATGAGCAGGTCGATTTCGGCGGGCAGGACCCGGGCGTCCTCGAGGGCGCGCTTGGCGGCCGCGACGGCCATGTCGGACGACGTCTCCCCGGGAGCCGCGATGCGGCGTTCGCGGATACCCGTCCGGGTCCGGATCCATTCGTCCGAAGTGTCGACCAGATGCGCGAGCGCATCGTTGGTCAGCACGCGTGCTGGAGCGTAGGAGCCGGTGCCGAGAATGACCGTTGAGCGGTTGGACATGCGTGAAACCGTTGAAGGCGCAGACGAGCCGACGATGGCTGCGTCAGAGAGCTAGTCGTTCGTTCGCACGTGCTATATCAGCCTCGATCCTGCTGTTCATCTCCGCCTTGATGATTTCGTTGGCGGCGTGAATGGCGCTCCTGATTGCGCGCCGATTCGAGGATCCGTGTGCCTTGAGAATGTTGCCGTTGAGACCGAGCAGGGGGGCCCCGCTGTAGCGCTCGGGATTGACCCGCTCCTTCAGCGCGTTGAAGGCGCCGCGGGAGAGAAGCGCGCCGGTGACGCGGAGGGGGTTGGCGCCAAGCTCCTCCTTGAGGATCGCCTTGAAGAACTTCACGAGCGACTCCCAGCTCTTGAGCATGATGTTTCCAACGAAGCCGTCGCAGACGACGACGTCCACGGGGGCAAACTGGTCGTGCTTGGTGAAGACGTTGAAACCCTCGATCGGCCCGGTGTAGTTGACCAGACCGTCCATGCGTTTGAGCAGTTCGTTGGTCTCGCTGATGAGCGCGTTGCCCTTGCCCTCCTCGGTGCCGATGGTCATCAGCCCGATGCGGGGGGACTTCACTCCAAGCATCACGCGGCAATAATGGCTGCCGAGGATGGCGTTGTGAACCAGATGCTCGGGTTTCGCCTCCGGATTGGCACCCGCATCGATGAGCACGAAATGACCGCCTTCGCGGGGACAGATCGCGCCCAGAGCAGGGCGGGCGACGCCTTCCATGGGGCGCAGCTTGATCGTACCGGTGGCCATCAGCGCGCCGGTGTTGCCGCAACTGACCACCACGCCGGCCTCGCCGTTCTTC
>JAJYAR010000220.1 GCA_021779435.1 bacterium | reverse complement strand
ATCTTCCTCGAACGACGCGAGGTGACTACGCCGTGCGAGCTTCGCGCACGATCCCATGGAATCCGAGGTCTCGTAGATCGACAGGAGGTTGCCGCCCAGCACCAGCGGCGGATCGGCCCGCACGTCCCCGTCGCTGCAGATCGCGAGGATCGCGGTGTTGAGTCCTTGGGCGGCGAAGTGGCTGGACGCATACGCCGTGATCTCGCCGCCCCGCGAGAACCCGACCAAGGTGATCCGGCCAGGCTTCACCCCCGCATCGAGCAGCCGCCGGACTCCCTCCTCCAGTTGCCGCACGTGCTCCTCGAAGGCCACGTTCTTCGGCCGCTGAATGGCGATGAGGTTGAAGCCGCCGCCCGCGAACAGCGCCTGCTTGATGGCCGGGAAATCATAGAGCCCGTAGCGCGGCGACACCGGCTTGGGGTCCGTGCCCTCCACGATGAGCCCGTGCGAATAGATGACGTAGCGCTCGTTCGCGTGGATCTCGGCCGGGAACTGGTCGTAGAGCTCGACCGCCCAGCTGCCCGCGGGAAGGCAGGCGATGAGAATCAGGTGAATCGTCAAACGCCGGACCATGGTCAAACGCGGGATCATGGCCTGCCGCCGCTTCGCCGGTCGGCGTGTGCCTCGAACGGCACGGCACGACCCGCGGCAGCCCGCACCGCGAGCACCACGAGCAGAGATCCCAGGGCCGCCCCGTCGAACACGTCGCGCTCGCGCACGAAATCCTCCAGGAAGAAGAACGTGGGCAGGAACCAGAGCGTGAAGATCCCGGCCTTGTGCAGGCGGTGCCAATTCGCCGGCGACAACCTGCCCGACCATGTCGGAAATGACGTCCACGTCATCGCCACCAGGAACAGGACGCCGATCACGTCGAGCGTGATGTCCTGCGGCTCCAGCCGATAGCCGAATGCCCAGAAGAAATAACCGACGAACACGAAGTGCCATGCCATGCCGGCCGCGAAGGCGAGTCCGACGTATCGGCGATTCGCCATGAGCCATCGGGTGACACGCCCGGGCCACAGCCGCGCGAGCGATGACGCCAGGAAGGCGGCGACCAGGCACGGCAAGACGACCAGGATCGTGCGCAGGATCAGCGCCTCGACCGATCGATCGGAGTGCCAGTCCACTCGCGGCAAGGCGATGAGATCCGCGATCGAGATTCCGGCCAACAGCCACCAGAACAATCCCCAGGAACGGAACATGGCCGCCATGAAGGTCACCCTCCCCTTACGATCCGCGTATTCCGGCAGAAGGCACGCGGCGCCGTCAATCCCTGTCAGGCGCTCTCAGGTCACCCCGGGTTCGTGCACCACCATCGAGAAGCGCACCCGCCGCTCGCCATGGCAGCGGTACGAATGCGGCCGATCGGTCCTGGCAACCGCGCGATGCCGGGCGGGGACGAGGTAGTCCATTCCGCTCACCTCGACCGCCAGCGTTCCCTCCGTGACGGACAGGAGTTCGACCGTTCCCTTGGTGTGCGGCTTTGCCTGAAAGCTCTCGCCCGGGCACAGCGTCCACTCCCAGAGCTCCAGCATGGCCGGTCCCGCGGTGCCGACCAACAGGGCCGCGAGCCCGCCCTTGGCGCCCTTCCACAGAATGCGGGCCTCATCAGGCGTGACGAGCTGCACCTCCGCGACGGGCCGGGGGCCCTCCTCGAGGAGTTCCGCGAGCGAAACGCCGAGCCCCGCGGCGAGCTTGCAGAGCGTGCCGATGCTGGGATTGGCGCGCCCTTGCTCCATCGCGACGAGCATGCCCTTGCTGATGCCGCTGCGGGCGGCCAGCGCATCGAGCGACGAGCGCCGGAGCTTGCGCAGGTGGGCGGATCGGCGCGCGATCACTTCGTGGATCTCGTCGCCGGGAACGGATTTTGCGGTCCGCGTCATGCCGGTCAATATATTGACTCTTACGGTCATTGACAACAGAATGATCGGCAGCGTCGTTGCCGGGAGGTCTCGTCAAATGGATATTCACGCGGTCCGGGTGGACACGCTGCTCACCCGCACGAATCGCGCACCCGGCTCGCTTCCGGACGTCGCTCCTGCGCTGCACCAGACGGCGACCTTTCGAGCCGCCGATGATGCGAGCTTCCTCGAGATGGCAAGCACGCCTCGGCACAATTCCTATTACACGCGGGACGGCAATCCGACCATCGCCGACGCGGAATCGCTCATTGCCGCGCTCGAGGGTGCGGCGAGCGGCCTGCTCACGGCCTCCGGCATGGGCGCCATGAGCACGGCCGTCCTGGGCCTGGTCCAGCAAGGCGATCACGTGGTCGCACAGCGCACGCATTACATGGGGACCACCCAGCTCCTGGGTGAGCTGCTGCCCCGGTTCGGCGTCGAGGTGAGCGTGGTCGAGCAAACGGACTTGGGCGCCTTCGAAGCGGCCATGACGGCCAAGACCCGGCTGGTGGTCGTCGAGACACCCGCGAACCCTCTGCTCACCCTGACCGATCTCTCCCGGGTCGCGAAGCTCGCACGACGGCGCTGCGCCCTCACCCTGTGCGACAACACCCTCGGGACACCGGTGAACCAGCAGCCGATAACCCTCGGGATCGATCTGGTCGTGCACAGCGCGACCAAGTATCTCGGGGGTCATCACGACCTCATGGCCGGTGCGATCGTCGGCGCGCGCGCGCTCATCGATCGGATCTGGCGCAGCCACGTGATCCTGGGCTCGGTGGCCGATCCTTTCGCCGGTTGGCTGCTAACGCGCGGCCTGCGGACCCTGGCGCTGCGCGTGCAGCGGCAGAACCAGACGGCTCTGCGCTTGGCCCAGCACCTGGCGGCGCATGAGAAAATCGCGCGCGTGCACTATCCCGGCCTGAGTTCGCACCCCCAGCACGCGCTGGCACGCCGGCAGATGCGCGGCGGATTCGGCGGTCTATTGAGCTTCGAACTGCGCGGCGGCTTCGAGGCTGGCAACGCATTCGTGAATGCCATGCGGCTGCCGGCGCGCGCCGTCAGCTTCGGCGGGTTCGAGTCCCTCGCGACTCAGCCGGCCGCGATGTGGGCCGGATCGATCGGCGATGGCGCCGCGGAGGCCGCCGGCATTGCACCGGGGCTCATCCGGTTCGCCGTCGGGCTCGAACATCCGGACGACCTGCTCGCCGATCTGGATCGGACGCTGGCGCTCGTGTGAGCGCGGCCTAAACCGCGTGCGACCGGGCGCTCCGACTACGCCCTATGCCCCACCGGCAGTTCCGCGAGTTTGAAGGGAACTCCGCAGCCCCCGATGCCGCAGTACCCGTCCGGATTCTTCGCCAGATACTGCTGGTGATCCTACGCCCGATAGCTGGAAATCCCACGGAATCCTTGCGATTACGGCTGCAGTAGACCTCTACCGGTCGACTTTCGGTAGGCGCTCAAGTCGATCGGGCGGTAGGCCTCCCCGACAAATATCGACCTGCGACAACTTGACATCTCATAGGATGTCACATACGATTTGTTAGTATGAGGGTCGTGCTGGATACGTCAGTTCTCGTAGCCGGCCTGCGAAGTAGGTTGGGCGCCAGCAATCGGGTCTTGGTCGCGGTGGCTGAAGGACGCTGTGTGCCACTCGTCACCACGGCGCTATTTCTCGAGTATGAAGCCGTTCTGTTGCGTCCAGAGCAGCAACTCGCGACCGGCTTGAATCCTTCCGAAATCGAAGGATTCCTCGCGGCTCTCGCAAGTGCCGCAGAGCCGATTGAGGTCAGTTTCCTTTGGCGCCCCCAACTTCGCGATCCAGCTGACGAGCTCGTGCTCGAGGCTGCCGTGAACGGTAGGGCAAAGGCTATATTGACCCACAACGTCACTGATTTCCGAGTGAGCGCACAAAGGTTCGGGGTCGCGACGCTGACACCTGCCGAGTTCCTGAAGGAGTTGCGAAAATGAGCAAGAGTACCTATCCACTGAAGCTACCCAATTCCGTCAAGAGCGCGGCTGCAGAGCTAGCGAAGGCCGACGGCGTATCGCTCAATCAGTTCATCGCCGCCGCTGTCGCAGAAAAGGTGGGCACACTTCAGACGGCGCAGATTTTTCTGAAGGAGCGGGCAGGAACGGCGAGACCAAGGGACTTGCTGAAGTACCTGAGGCGCGCTCCCAAGGTGGCTCCTGCGGAGAACGATCGCATTTAGGGGTCCCGGAGACACGCAGCGAAACGGGGATTCGTTGGATTATGCACGGCAAATGGCGCTGGACGGCGATTGCGATCGTAGCTTTCTCACCGAAATCTGGTCTTGCGCAGACACCCGGTGACCGCACTCTGATCGGTGTCCTCGAAGAAGTGCCGGGTTTATATACGGGCCAGTCGTCCCACTTCTGAGTCCGCGTTGCGTTCGAACAGACGTCTGGCGGTTGGCATGCGCTCCCCCACAATTGCGCTGATCCCGCTTGCCTGGTCTCTATAACCGCCGAATATCCGCGTGAGTCCCGTTGTACGATCTCTTCGGGTGGCCGTTTCTTGGGAACTGTCATTGCCCGCACCCCGGCAGACTTCGGTTTTTTCGCCCGCATCGGAATTCAGTCCGTAGCCGACGGCGGGAAGGTGCCTATGCTGGGCGGCAAATCAATGGATTACTCCGGATTCGTCGAGACTCCCGTACAGCGACCGCTCCTTGCTATGGCCGGACCGGCCAATAGCGGGCCGGCGCACGGCGACTGGAAGTCAACGGCGCCGGACTCGCGGGACGCACAGAGCGTTTGGCCAGCGTTTCAACAGTCAGTCCCGCTCATCGACGACTGCCGGCTGGATGCACGCGGGGAATTCATCCCGAGCGACGGACGCGCGCCAAGACTTGCGGAATTCGAGATAGCGAGCAAATGGGTGAGCCGGGCTGGCGACGCGCTGCTGCATGCCCGCATCCGCCAAGATGCCTTCAGGGACTGCGACGGGCCAATGTCGCATCGTTCCGCCTATTGGTACTACCGCCCGCGAAACGGCGCGGTCCGATTACTCCCCGGCCAAGATACCTTTGTCAGCGACCCTTCCAGCCCGTACGGCGATCTCGTCATGCCTTTGGACTTCGTTGACATACTTGGAGATGGCCACGATGTGGCGCTTTTCCTAATGGCCGGCTACGACGCGGGCGGGTACGCGCTCTTCTACGATCGCTTCCAAAAGGTTTCTACTTTTCAGTGGACGTATCACTGAGCTAACGAGTACTTCTTTCGCCGCGGACTACCCTGCACCGCGGTCGACGGTAGAATTCCGGTAGACATCAGCGTCGAATCCATCCGGTATTTTCCTGCAGAACCACGCCGGGTCTCGATCAGGAACGCCTCTAACCGTGCGACTTCCTGCGGAAACCCTCGGTGTAGCTTCTGCTACGCCTTCTCCCCCACCTGTAACTCCGCAATTT
>JAJYAR010000219.1 GCA_021779435.1 bacterium | reverse complement strand
GGAGCAACAGCCCAATCCGGACAGCCGGATCACGCTGAGCGCGACGCGCGATGCGCTCGGCATGCGGGAAGTGGCCGTCGACTGGCAGCTGGTGCCGGAGGACAAGCGGGGCGCCGCGGAGATCCTGCATCTGCTGGGCCGAGAGATCGGCCGTGCGGGCTTCGGCCGGTTCAAGCCGATGCTCACCGAGGGCGGCTCATGGCCGCACGGTTTCGCCGGCAACGAGCACCAGATGGGCGCAACCCGCATGCATGACGATCCGAAACACGGCGTGGTCGATGCGGATTGCCGCGTGCACGGCATGGGCAATCTGTACGTCGCCGGCAGTTCCGTGTTCCCGACCGGCGGTGCGAACAATCCGACCCTTACCATCGTCGCCCTCGCGCTGCGTCTTGCCGACCGTATCAAGGGACAGCTGGCATGACACACCCGTTGGTGAAGCGCCGCGTGCTGCTCCTCGCAGGCCTCGCCGGCGGCGTTGCCCCGCTCGCGTCACGCGGCGACGTTCCGCCGAACCGCCGGGAAAATCCAGAACGGAGCGCGCTTCTTGCCCTGTGCGCGCAACTCGCCTGTCCGCGATGGCTCGCCGAACTTTGCCTTAGCTCGCTGCCGCCGGCGGAAAGAAGCACTTCCTCTCTCGCGAACACGCTGATCACGGATGCACGCATCGCGGCGGGCGGACACGTCCCAGCGGGGCACCTTGCGCAGACCCTGCGGGAACGCAGCCGGGACGATTTCGGCGCCGGGAGGCTCGCCATAGTTGATGGCTGGATCCTTTCCCTCACCGAGACGCGGCTCTATGCGCTTGCGGCTCTCACGGGCGCGCGGCAAAGCGACGTTGGATGAGCGGTCAACGGCAGGCGGCGGGCGCCCCCTGCCGATTCGCAGCCGCCCGCCATAACGGCGTGGCATCAACCGTTCACCGTGGGCAAACCGACCAGGCGGTCGGCATAAACCGGTCCGGAGGATCTACATGAGCACATCGCCCGACACGCATCCTCATCCCGGGGACCAAGCCAACCGGGTCAATCTTCTGCTGTGCACGAACACCCTGTTTCTGCAGCACGCGGCCGTCTGCCTCGCCTCGGTTATTGCGAACACGCCGGAGTTGTTCTTCGATGTTGTCGTAGTGTCCCAGCCCGATGAGATTCTGGACGAAGCCAGACTCCGTAAATCCGTCGCACGATTTCCGAACCAATCCCTAAGCTTTCGGAAGTTCGCGATCCCTGAAGATGTTCTGCTGCCGCTCAACCCGCAGGCGCACTACACTCTGGACACCTACAGCCGCCTCTGGATCGGCGAGTTCTTTCCAGAAAATGTCGAGCGTGTGCTCTATCTCGACGCTGATATTGTGGTCGTTGGCAGCCTGGCGCCGCTCTGGTCGGTCGATCTCGACGGCGCCTTGATGGCTGCCGTGGACATTCCCGGATCCATGCGGGGTGTCGACCGTCTCGCCCTGCGGCCGGAAGACGGCTATTTCAATGCTGGGGTGCTGGTCATTGATCTTAAGCAATGGCGCGAAACCGGGGCTGGCAAGGAAGTGCTGGAGTATATCCAGCAAAATCCGGAACGGGTCCTATACGACCAGGACGCACTGAATGCCGTATTCCCTCACCGCACCAAGCGGCTCCCCTTCAAGTGGAATGTGATACGTCCTTTTTATGACGAGCCAACAAGATTGCCGCTGGCGCAAGCCGAACTCGAGAAGATCCGCCGCGACGCGATCATCATCCATTTCAACGGCAATCTGAAGCCGTGGAGCTATTTCTGCGACCACCCTCGAAGAGGTGAATACACCAAGTATCTTCGGATGACGGAATGGCGTGATTTCGTGCCGAGCGACCGCACACCGCTCGACATGGTGCGCAAGCGCGTCTCCCGAATCCTGCCGCCCGGCGTGAAATCAGTCCTGAAAGCCGGGTTTGCCCAGCTGTTCGCTTTGCGACGCACGACCAATGCGCCCTGAGCGGCCTCCCCTTCCGGGCGCGGATTCGCGCCCTCCAGCAACCCTGTTCGTCCAATTTCCGAAAGGTCCGTATCGATGAGTCTGGTCAGGAAACGGGTTCTGGTAACCGGCGGCGCCGGCTTCCTTGGCTCGCATCTCTGCGAGCGGTTGCTCGCCCGCGGCGACGACGTGCTCTGCGTCGACAACTATTTCACCGGCCGCAAAGACAACATCGTCCATCTTCTCGACAATCCGCATTTCGAGGCAATGCGCCACGACATCACCTTTCCGCTCTATGTCGAGGTCGACGAGATCTTCAACCTCGCCTGTCCAGCTTCGCCCGTGCACTACCAGCACGACCCGGTGCAGACCACCAAGACCAGCGTCATCGGCGCGATCAACATGCTGGGCCTGGCAAAGCGCGTCGGCGCGCGCATCCTGCAGGCATCGACTTCCGAGATCTATGGCGACCCGACGATCCATCCGCAGACCGAGGACTACCGCGGCAACGTCAACCCGCTCGGTCCACGCGCCTGCTACGACGAGGGCAAGCGCTGCGCCGAGACGCTGTTCTTCGACTACCTCCGCCAGCACCGGGTAAAGATCAAGGTCGTCCGCATCTTCAACACCTATGGCCCGCGCATGCACCCGAATGACGGGCGGGTTGTGTCCAACTTCATCGTCCAGGCACTGCGCGGCGAGGAAATCACCCTCTACGGCGACGGCAGCCAGACCCGCGCCTTCTGCTATGTCGACGATCTCGTCGACGGCCTTATCCGAATGATGGAGAGCGACGATTCGGTGACCGGGCCGATCAATATCGGCAATCCGCAGGAAATCTCCGTCCGCCAGCTGGCCGAGCGCATCATCGCGCTGACCGGCGCGCGTTCGCGGCTGGCCTTCCGGCCGCTGCCGACCGATGACCCGACGCAGCGCTGCCCAGACATCACGCGGGCCTCAAGCCTCCTGGGATGGAGCCCGCACGTCAGCCTCGATGACGGGCTGCGCAGCACCATCAACTATTTCTCCGAAATCCTCGGTGACTGATACTGTGCCCGAGGCATCGCTACGCAGCTCGACAGGAGAACCGTTCCCGTCGTCCCCGATTGAAGACGCCCCTTCGCACCACGTTACGGACCGAACGCCGTATTCGGCTTGATGGAGACGAGATGAATGGCAGGTAGGCATCGAACCGGTGTGCGCGATCTCATCCGCTCCACACCCGTACGCTCGCGGAAACTCATTCTCGGATCGGGGCTCGCTCTGGCGCTGTCGGTCGTTACAGGGGGCGCCCATGCGGTCCTCTGCAACGGACGCTGCAAAAATCAGTCATTCACCAGTAACGCGCCCTCCGCGGGCGCGGCGCCGGGCCCTTCCTATGCCAGCATGCGGCGGCCACCAGCCGCTTCTGGGCCGGAGGCCAAGCTGGCCGCCGCGACACCAGTTGCCCAGCAAGCGCGAACCATGCCACCGCCAGTGAGCCAATTCGTCCAGGGCAAGACGATCGTCTCGCAGATCCACAATGCTCCAGCGTGGCGCCCCCACCATACCTACGCGTACCATGCGGGGCCATTTACCCGGGTCCTGAATGGCCCCGGCTGGGACGCTGCGTCGCACACGTATAAGCCTGGCAGAACGCTTGATGCATATCAGCTTGTCTCGCGCGACTCCTGCAGGTCCGGACGTCACGGCGGGCCGACCGGAACCGGTTCTGACATCGTCGATGGAACCTGCCACTGGGAATATCTTTCATCCGTCGACTACATCTCAATCACAGGCTGGGCATTCGACAATCGTCGCTGGATACGCGGGACCGCTTACCGTTACGGCGATTACGTAACCAGCGATTCGCCGTTGCGCGCTTACGAACAGGTGAACGCGTCAGGCTGCACCAGTACCGTGGCACCAACCGGAACATCCGGCGGTTCCGGCTCCAGCTTCACGACACCCGACGGATGCACATGGACATACTGGGCCCAAATCCGGTACTCGTCCGAGAAATCCTACATCCCGACCCAGCGATATCGCGCTTCGTCCACGAGCGCCGCGACCGACGAACTCACCGCCAACTACCAGGCCGATCTGTGGAATGACCGGGAATATGTTGCGGGGCGGCACGGCGAAGCGGTGCCCATACGTCTGCAGGCCCATTTCGACTATACGCATGATGCCTTTCCGTATAGCCCTGAAGGCAATTCGATTTCCCATCCATTTGGTTCCCATCACATTATCGTGACGACCGCCCCCGGGGAAAGTTTCGCGGATTCGCTTCAGCCCCGCGCCCCGCTGAGCGGCTACGCTCCTGCCAATGGCGTGGCGATCCGCAACCCAAGCTGGCAGTTGAGTGACGGGTTCGAACTGCGAGATAACAACGTCGATTTGATTGGCCTGCAGATCAAGAGCAACCACGGCATCGGTATTGGCGGCGGCGAGACACATGGCGGCAACACCGCAATGGTCGAGGGGTCTATCGTGGATGGCGGCCGCGGAACCAACAACCCCGCCATATTCTTGGACACGGCCATGGTGGTCGCGAACTCTCTCGTCGTGACCCACGGCCTGCTCGGGATTCAGGAAGATTATCCGGGCACGATCCTGAATTCGACGCTGGTCGATGCGAATCCGGCGCCCGACAGCATCGGCATCGAGGTCGGCCTGGACTGGATTTTTGTTGGCGAAACCATCTCCAACACGGCAATCTTCGGGTTCGCGCACGCCGCGGGCTCGACCGGCAATCCGAAAGCAACCGATTGGCGGGGAATGACGTGGCTTGGCGGCCATAACGCAACGGACGCACCGGTGGGAGACAGCGGGTCGCTTAACCTAGGGCGACAGGGCACGGCAACGGCCAGGGCCCTACCTGGTACAACCTATGGTGAATCCGGTGCCGCGGCGTTCGCGGCGTTTCCCGGGGACTATCGTCTGCGAAAGGGCTCGCCCCTGATCGGCGCCGGCAGCGCTTTCGGCCCCTTCAATCCGGCGTGCCTGCGGAACAAGCCATGCCAGCGGATCTACACGCTCGACTCCCCCGACATCATCGGCACCACACGTCCACAGGCGGGCCGCTACGACATCGGTGCCTGGCAGAGTGGCGCAACTGCTTCGCCCGGCCGGCATGGTCCAGGCACGGCGCCTCGCGTCCGCCGTGGCGGTGTTTCGCCATGAGATGGGGATCGCGCCCACGGGGGCACGGGGAGCGGCTGGCGCTTAGTCGAGTGCTCCTGCCGCCGCGTACCGTTCGGCGCCGATCTTGCTGAGTCGAAACGGATGGCGGAACAGGTCTGATTCCGAAAGCATGTAGAACACCGTAGCCTGGCCCGTCCCACGCCCCTTGAACTCGGTCCGCAGGATCCGGAAGATATTCCGATCGGCGTCGGTCGCGGTCGACGTGTTCCGGAGCGGAATGCT
>JAJYAR010000218.1 GCA_021779435.1 bacterium | reverse complement strand
CACCGCCTCGGCGCGCCGCAGCGAGAGCTTGCGGTTGTACTGCGCCGTGCCGGACCGGTCGGCATAGCCGCTGACCTCGATCCGGGTGGTGCGGACGCGGGTCGAGCCCTGCGCCGCCTCCGCGATCACCTGGCGGGCACGATCGGTGAGATCGGCGCTGTCCCAGTCGAAGAAGACGAGATAGGTGCGCACCGGCACCGGCGCCGGCACCGCGGCGGAGGGCGTGGCCGGCGCGGACGCGGCGGGCGGCGGCGGCACCGAGAACGCATAGCGGATGCCGAGCAGCACCGACTGGTTGAGATTCTCCATGATGGCGAAATTGCCCGCCGCCGTCGCGGCGCCCGGCCGGTCCACGGTGGCGTGGAAGCCCTCGGGCCCGAGCATGCCCATGTAGCGATATTCCGCGGTCACCGAGAGCCCGGGCGTATGCGGCACCGGGAAGGAGATGCCGACGATGCCCTGGAAGGCCACGCCGCCGGCGGTGCCGCCGAGGCTGAGCGTTTCCCCGGTGCCGGGCGTGACGGTGCGCATGCCGTTCCATGTCGACCATTGATAGCCGCCGCCGACGCCGACATAGGGAAACACGTAGCGCGAGCCGATATCGAAATCGAACAGGGCGTTGAGCATCGTCCCGGCGGTGGACTGGTTGCCGCTGGCAGCGCTCGCCGCCGGCGTGCCGGTGCGCGCGTGCAGGGCGTTGCCGAACAGGTCGTCACCCTCGAGTTCCAGCCGGAAGCCGTTGCCGAAGGCGTAGCCGATGCTGCCGACCATGGCCGCACCGCCGTTGAAGGTGAGGTTCGACCCGCCGAGCCCGATCCCGGGCGCCGACCGCGCGCCCTCATCGTCGAGGAAATTATAGCCGGCGCCGAGGCTGACATAGACGCCCTGCACCGGCTGCGCCCGAACGAGGGCGGGCGCGGACATGAATGCCAGAATGGTCAGCACCGGAGCGGCCAGGGTCCACCGCGCCAGGATGCGCGAGACCAGTGGCAGAACCGTCCCCATCCGGCCAAGCCTTGCGACGCCACCCCGCATGCGATTCCTGCGTGCCTTCAACCCATTCGCTGCGCCGCTCTCACAGCACGTCCAGCCGCGCGGCGCAACCGCTTGCGATCGGGGATACCATGCGCGCGCAGGCTCCCCTGAACCAGGCCGATCATCGCCGCGACAGGCGAAGGAATGGTAACGATGTCTGGTTGTGGCGTCCATGCGGTATTGCAACTTCCGATCGCCAGTCCGATGGCGGCAGCGTTTTCCTCTTGCCGGGCGGCCCGGCGTGGCCAAGGTTGGGGCGGAGAGAGGGGTGGGCGGATGCAGTTCGACCATATCGGCTTCGTCGTCCGCGATCTCGCGGCCGGCCGCGAAACGCTGCAGGACGGATTAGGCGTCTCCGCCTGGACCGGGATTTTCCGCGACCCGGTGAATGACGTTTTCGTGCAGTTCGGTCGCGCGCCGGCGCGTGGCGGCCCGCCCGGCATCTGCTACGAGCTGATCACGCCGCTCTCGGCCGCGAGCCCGGTGACGGCGGCGCTCTCGCGCGGGGTGAATCTGCTCAATCACGTCGCCTACCGCGTCACTTCCCTGGCCGCGGAGGCCGACCGGTTCGAGGCGCTCGGCTTTCTCGTCCTCGGGCCGCCGAAGCCGGCGGTCGCCTATGGCGGCCGGCCGATCCAGTTCTTCCTCTCGCGCACACGGCTGATGGTCGAACTCATCGAGGCGCCCGACCATGAACATATTTATACCACGGCCGGCGATGCGGCCTGAGACCCCACCCGTCCCGACCCAGGAGAGCGTTCCGTGACCCGCATCGTCTTTGTCGGCAACTGCCAGGCCGAAACGCTGAGCCTGGTCTATAAGCGCTGCATCGCTCCGGTCACGGGCGCCGTCGCCAGCCACGTCCTGACCTATACCGACCCCAGCGATGCCGACCGCGCGGCGCTGAGCCAAGCGGACATCATCGTCGAGCAGGTGTTCGATTTCGAGCAGCGGTTCACGCTCGCGGTGCCCGGCCGCTCGGTGCGGATGGTGCGATTTCCCTGGGTGGCGGCGCATTTCCTGTGGCCCCACTTCAACGAAGCCCACCCGCGCAACACGCCCACCTGGTTCCTGCCCTCGGGGCCCTGGCCGGCCCAGCTCGGCGATTCGGTGCTCAACCGGATGATCAGCCAAGGCGTCGGCGCGGCGGAGGCGGCGGCGCGCTATCTCGATCTCGACCTCGCGACGACGGCGCGGCTGGACCGGCGCTACGAAATGATCATCGACCGCCAGCGCGACCGCGACGCGCAGGCGGAGATGGAGACGGCGAATTACATCGAAACGCGATTCCGCGACGAGCGTCTGTTCGTCTCTCCGGACCATCCCGATCTCGGGCTGTTCCTCCACCTCGCTTGCCAGGTCTACGAGCGCCTCGGCGCCAGCTCGGCGGACATGGCGCGGGTGCGGAGCATGCTGAGCCGGACGCCGTTCCCGCTCGAGGAATCGCCGATCCATCCCGCCGTCGCGCGCCATTTCGGCCTGCGCTTCTGGCGCGAGACCGACCGCTACCGCCACCTGCGCAGCGGCTGGTTCAGCGCCGCCGAGTATTATCGTCGATACATGGACTACCAGTGGGACGAGATCGCCCACGAGGGCATCGCGCTGGCCGAGACGGGCCGCGACGAGGACGCCCTCGCCCGCCTCGGCGAGGGCGTCCAGCGCTCGCCGCGCTGCGGTGCGGCCTTCGCCAGCCTCGCCCACGTGCTCGCCCGCCTTGGTCGGTCCGGCGAGGCCGAGGCGGCGGCGAGGCAGGCGGTGGCCCTGGCGCCGGACGACCCGGCGATCCGCAGTTCGCTCGGGCACGTGATGGCCAGGCTCGGCCGCAGGAACGAGGCCGCGGCGGCCTTCGCCGAGTCGCTCGCGCTGGACCCGGATGCGCCACACACGCAGATGTCCCTCAGCCATGCCCTCGTCCTCCTCGGCCGCCACGACGAAGCGATCGCCCCCGCCCGCGCCGGAATCGCCGCCGAACCCTTCCGCCCCGAATGGCAGGCGCATCTCGACGCTCTTCTGGACCACGTGGGCCGGGCTGCGAACCCGCGCTGACGGGCGGCGGCGTCGCCTGCCAGTGGCGGACCTTCAGCTGTGAACGGAGTGATGTCCGGCGGAGCGATGATCTCCTGGACCGTCGGCTGGTGGCCATTCATAGGGAAGCTTGTGTAAAGAATTAAGGATCTGCTTGCCCGGTCTGACGAAGCGGCCTATCGATACGGTCCTGGTTGCGGAGAAGAAAACGTTATGAAAGCGATACGCATCGTTCCAGGTTCCTTGGTCGCACTGACCATCCTGATGCCCGGGACCCGAGCTCAGCCGCAGCAACTCGCAGTCTCGCTCGTGCAAACGGTCAAGCCGATCATCCGTTCTTACCCCGGAGTAAGCCTCGGCATCCTAGGCATCCAAACCGGAATGACCGTGGCGCAAGTCGAGGCCATCGCTGCCAAAAACAATTTAGGCAAGCCTTTGGAGACCAAAATAAATTGTTCCTATACATTCAATGGCATCACAGCACAGTCTCAGGAATTCATAGCGCAAATTGAATATGGAAGCGGCACTGATCATGACTTCATACTGTATTTTAATAGTCCAGTTACTGGAAATACCCTCTCATCTATGTATCGTGCGATCACTTTCCGGACTGACGGTCCGCAGAAGCAGCCGCTCCGGAGCGCACTCAAGGCAGATCTTGTCAAACAATACGGAACACCTTCGGCTCCAGATGCTGCCTTAAGCGGTGGAGCGGGCGGTTCCGCATACTACTACGCTTCGACGTGGCTATACGGTGATAAATCTGACGTGAAATGTCCATCGAATTTTTGTCCATCTTTGGGCTCGCCGAACACGTATCAACATAAGAATTATGACCTGAAAGAGATAGACGACCAACATATGCAAGCATTTGCTCCTGCGGGACTTCAGAACGGTGTTGATTTCCTGATATCCACTTCCATTTTTGTTGGCTCTTACGGTGGCGAATTGAGCAATTCTCTAACGGTCGCAATGGGTGATTTTCAAGCGGTAGAAAACGACGTTTCGGCGGCAAAAGAACAATTTCAAGCTGCGATATTGAAAGTCTCAAACAAACAGAAATAGTCGCGCATGGTCGAGAGAGGGCTGCCGGGTCCCGATCGTCAGGGTCGTCCCGCGGCTGTAATTTGATCCAACCCGTCCGCCGGGTCCGGGCACCGGCGCCCATGGTGAACCCTCTTTCGGCAGACGATCGGACGCGGAGGTCCGGCCGCGGTTGCGCAGGATCCGGCGCACCGGGGAGGCAGCGGCGTGGTTTGCGCTCGGTGCCGCCGGCGCCAGCCGTCGACTGACCGTGAACCTTGAACAGGACGATGCCCGACGCGGTACATCGGACCGCGCGGATCGACGCATCGGCCGATGTCGCCGGGCTCCGGCCCTACCCGAACACCAGCCGCGGCAGCCAGAGCGTCAACACCGGCACGTAGGTGATGATGCCGAGCACGATCAGCAGCAGCAGCAGGAACGGCAGGATGCCGCGGATCACCTCGCCCACCGGGGCGGCGGAGATCGTTGACAGCACGAACAGATTGAGCCCCACCGGCGGGTGCACCAGCCCGATTTCCATGTTGTGGGTGAAGATGATGGCGAAATGCACCGGGTCCACGCCGAGCGGGGCGAGCACCGGCGCCAGGATCGGCAGCACCAGCAGCAGCGTCGCCGTCACCTCCAGGAAGCAGCCCAGCACCAGCAGCAGCACGTTGATGGCCAGCAGGAACTGCCAGGTGGAAAATCCGTGCGCGACGGTGAATCGCACCAGCGCCGCCGGCACGCCGGACTCGGTCATCCAATGGCCGAAAGCCAACGCGCAGGCGACGATGAGCATGATCACCGCGGCGCTGCGCAGCCCTTCGGCGATCACTGAAAGCGTCTCGCTGAGCCGGAAGCCGCGATAGACGGCGAGGCTGACCAGAAGCGCCACCACCGCCGCGATCGCCGCCGCCTCCGTCACCGTGACCAGACCGCCATAGATGCCGACCAGCACCACGATTGGCACGCAGAGCGCGGGCACCGCCCGCCAGGTTATGCGCAGCCGCGCGGCGAGCGGCAGGCTCGGCTCGCGTGGGAAATTCCGCCGCCGCGCGTCGAACCATACCCACAGGAAGAACGCCGCGGCCTGCAGCAGCCCGGGCAGGATGCCGGCGAGAAACAGCCGCGGCACCGACTGCTCGGCGACGATGCCGTAGAGGATCAGCGCCAGCGACGGCGGAATGACGATGCCGATGGTGCCGGAGGCGCCGATCACGCCGAGCGCGAAAGACCGCGGATAGCCGCGCTCCAGCATCGCCGGCAGCAGGATCGTGCCCATCGCGAGCGCGG